>NZ_FMDK01000584.1 GCF_900091995.1 Streptomyces sp. MnatMP-M17 | reverse complement strand
CCGCAGTGACATCAGCCGCTGCCGCGGCGGGCGCTCCCTGATCCGGCCAGATCCAAACGAGAGACCCTAGCTGCGTTGATGGCGGAGCCGGGCCGAGACCCAGCGCGCTCTGCGGCGGAGAATCAGGGAAATGCCGAGGCGCGCATCATGCCCCTGACCTTCCTGGCCGCCCCCTTTGCGGGTGATCGGCCCAGCGGCCGAGCGGCGGTTGCGTGCTGTGTCACCGTAGTCGTGCGTCCAGCCCATACCCCGACGTCTGCCCGTGCCCCATGGTCGGTAACCGTACGGGAGAGGGCCAATTGGCCTATGCGCGAGGCAATTGGCTGTTCGTAGGACAAGCGTTCAGAGGGTGACCATATCGGCGCAGCGAATCAGTCGTCCGGGTTACATTCGCCGCTTCGCCGCTTCGGGACTGCGGTCGGCGGTCAGGCCAGTGATGGGGCCAACGGTCCGGCTAGCGATCCGGCTCGGGATCCTTGAGCCAGTTGATGAGCTCCGCGGAGAACGCCGCCGGATCCTCTTCCTGAGGGAAGTGCCCGAGCCCATCGAACAGCCGCCATCTGTAGGGCGCTTCCACATACTCGGCCGATCCCGCCGTGCTTCGCGTCCTCATCGCCGGATCGAGCGACCCGTGCAACTGGAGCGTCGGCACCCGCACCGGGCGCTTCATCCGCCGGTTGAACTGGATGCCGTCGGGCCGTGCCATCGACCGCACCATCCAGCGGTACGGCTCGATCGAGCAGTGCGCCGTCGAGGGAATGGTCATCGCGCGCCGGTAGACGTCGATCGCCTTCTCGTCGGGGAGCGTGGGCCCGGACCAGTCCCGGATCAGCTGTCCCACCAGCGCCGCGTCGTCCGCGACGAGCTGACGCTCCGGCAGCCACGGTCGCTGGAAGCCCCAGATATAGGAGCCGGCCCGGCTCTGTGCGAAGTCGGCGAGCATCGCCGAGCGCCAGCGGCGCGGATGCGGCATCGAGGAGACCGCGAGCCTGCGCACCAGCTTGGGCCGCATCACGGCCGCGGTCCAGGCGAGATAGCCGCCCAAGTCGTGCCCGACGAGCGCGGCATCGGGCTCACCGAGGGAGCGCACCACACCGGTGATGTCGAGGGCCAGATTGGCCGGGTCGTAGCCCCGGGGCGTACGGTCGCTGCCGCCCACGCCCCGCAGATCCATGGCCACCGCGCGGTAGCCGGCGTCCGCGAGCGCCGTGAGCTGATGCCGCCAGGTCCACCAGAACTGCGGAAAGCCATGCAGCAGCAACACCAGCGGGCCCTCGCCCAGCTCGGCGATATGGAAGCGGGCACCATTGGCCGCTACATCCCTGTGGGTCCAGGGACCAGTAAGACGGATGGCAGAGTTCGGCGTCGAACCGGAAGCCGGCGTCGAACCAGAGGCCGACATCGAACCGGAGGCGCCAAATGCGCCTGAAGCACGCGAAGCACCAGAAGTCGCGGGCGAGCCGTCGGCCTTGCCCGGGTCGGAATCAGCGGCGGTCATGCAGATGAGCGTGCCACAGACTTGACACGTTTCCCCACCTTGCGCGGGTGAGGCTTGACATTCTGGAGCACGGCGGCCGTCTCCTTGGCCGAGGCGATGGTCTTCTCCGGCGGCTTGACCTTCTTGAACTTCAGCAGCGCGAGCACGGCGGCCAGTGCGGCGAGCACCAGATACGCTCCGCCGACGATCAGGAACGACCAGGCGAGACCGAGCCCCAGGTTGTGGATCCCGTACGCGGCGGCGAAGCTCAGCACCGGCAGCGAGAACAGGGCGAAGACGCCCGCGACGGTGATGGCCGCACCGCCCATCGCACCACGCCGCACATCCTGCCGGAGCTCGGCCTTGGCCAGGGCGATCTCGTCATGTACCAGTGCGGACATCTCGGCTGTCGCCGAGGCGACGAGTTGACCGATACTGCGGTCGGTACTGACGGGCTGGACCACTGTGCCGGTCCGGACAGCGTCGGCGACTTGCGTGCCGGGGTCGCTCATCGGTGACTCCCTCTTCTCGCTTCTCTGTAACGGACTTCTGTGCTGCGGGCTCTCCGCTACGGATCCGATGTCCGATCATGCCGGACTGTCGCCGTTATCGCGCGCCGCCCCCGCGTGTTCAGCCAGCCGACGGTGCTCCGCGGCCTTCGCCTCGTACAGCGCGGCCATCCGCAGGTGGTATGCCGGATCGTCCTGTTCGTAGATGTCGGGGATGCCGTCCAGATCCTCGTCGCGCTCCTCGTCCTCGTACAGCGCACGGTAGGTCCGTACCCGTAGCTTGAGCAGAATGCCGGATATGACGGCGGCGATCAGCGAGCCCGTCAGCACGGCCGCCTTCATCTCGTCGGTGAGCGCCGGGTCGGACGAGAAGGCGAGCTCGCCGATGAGCAGCGAGACCGTGAAGCCGATCCCGGCGAGCGAGGCGAGGGCGAAGACATCGGGCCAGGCCAGGTCGTCGTTGAGTTCGGCTCTGGTGAAGCGTACGGCCAGCCATGTACCGCCGAAGATACCGACCGCCTTGCCGACCACCAGCCCGAGGACGACACCGAGGGTCTCCGGCCGGGCGAAGACCTGACCGAGCGCGCCGCCGGAGACCGGGACGCCCGCGGAGAAGAGAGCGAACAGCGGCACGGCCAGCCCGGCCGAGAGCGGGCGCACCCGGTGCTCGATGTGTTCGCCGGGGGAGTGCTCCTCGCCTTCCTTTCTCCGGCAGCGCAGCATCAGTCCCATCGCGACACCGGCGATGGTGGCGTGGACGCCGCTGTTGTGCATCAGCCCCCAGATGACCAGGGCCAGCGGGACATAGATGTACCAGCCGCGCACTTCCTTCCTCAGCAGCAGCCAGAAGACGACGAGGCCGGCGACGGCGCCGCCGAACGCCACGAAGTTCAGATCGCTGGTGAAGAAGACGGCGATGATCAGGATCGCGAACAGATCGTCGACGACGGCGAGAGTGAGAAGGAAGGCGCGCAGCGCGGAGGGCAACGAGGTGCCGATGACCGCGAGAACGGCGAGCGCGAACGCGATATCGGTGGCCACCGGTACCGCCCAGCCGTCCAGTGATCCGCCGCCGACCACATTGACCAGCACATAGACCAGTGCCGGTACGGCCATGCCGGACAGCGCCGCGATCACAGGGAGCGCGGCGGCCTTGGGATCGCGCAGTTCCCCCGCGACCAGCTCACGCTTGAGTTCGATGCCGGCGACAAAGAAGAAGACGGCGAGCAGGCCGTCGGCGGCCCAGTGCTGTACGGAGAGGTCGAGGCCGAGCGCGCCTGGGCCGAAGTGGAAGTCGCTCACGGATTCGTAGCTGCCGCTCAGCGGGGTGTTCGCCCAGATCAGGGCGACGACTGCGGCGACGAGCAGCAGCACACCACCGACGGTCTCGGTGCGCAGCGCGTCCGCGAGATAGTTCCGCTCGGGCAGTGAGAGACGTCCGAGGAACTTACGGGTGGTGGCCGTGGGCGCTGGCACGAGTGAAGACCTCCGGGTCGGTCGGCGGACATGACGAATCACGTGCCGACCAGACTTCCCGGCGCACCCAGAATCTTGTTGTGTTGTTGACGCGACACCTACCTTACCCGGGCGCACGGGGGACGTATCAGGTGATCTTCACTTTAGGCGCGGACCGGCACAAGCACAGAGCGGGGCGCCCGGCACGCGATGTGCCGGGTGCCCCGCTAGGGTCTTTCGTTTGGATCGAGCCCGGCAAGATCCAAACGAGAGGCCCTAGGGGTGTCTCCGTGGGGTTCCGCCCGATGGTGACATGCCCCGGTGGTGCTCAGTCCTCGCTGGCCGCGCTGGGCAACTGGCTCTGAATGAGATCCATGACGGAGGAGTCGGTGAGGGTGGTGACATCACCGAGAGCGCGGTTCTCGGCGATGTCGCGCAGCAGCCGTCGCATGATCTTGCCGGAGCGGGTCTTGGGAAGCTCCGCGACAGGCAGGATCCGCTTGGGCTTGGCGATCGGGCCGAGCGTGGTGGAGACGTGATTGCGCAGCTCGGCGACGAGCCCGTCATCGACGGTGGCGCTGCCACGCAGGATGACAAAGGCGACGATCGCCTGGCCGGTGGTCTCGTCGGCGGCGCCGACGACGGCGGCCTCGGCGACCTTGGGATGCGAGACGAGCGCGGACTCGACCTCGGTGGTGGAGATGTTGTGCCCCGAGACCAGCATGACGTCATCGACCCGGCCGAGCAGCCAGATGTCGCCGTCGTCGTCCTTCTTGGCGCCGTCACCGGCGAAGTACTTGCCTTCGAAGCGTGACCAGTAGGTGTCGATGAACCGCTGGTCGTCGCCCCAGATCGTACGGAGCATCGAGGGCCAGGGCGCGGTCAGGACGAGATAGCCGCCGCCTCCGTCGGGCACCTCGTTGGCCTCGTCGTCCACGACCGTGGCGGAGATGCCGGGCAGGGCGCGCTGGGCGGAGCCGGGCTTGGTCTCGGTGACACCCGGGAGCGGGGAGATCATCATGGCGCCGGTCTCGGTCTGCCACCAGGTGTCCACGATCGGGGTCTTGCCCGCGCCGATGTTCTCCCGGTACCAGATCCAGGCCTCGGGATTGATCGGTTCGCCGACCGAGCCCAGCACGCGCAGGGAGGTCAGATCGAACTTGGCGGGGATGTCGTCGCCCCACTTCATAAACGTACGGATCGCCGTCGGCGCCGTGTAGAGGATCGTCACTCCGTACTTCTGGATGATCTCCCAGAAGCGGCCCTGGTGCGGGGTGTCGGGCGTGCCTTCGTACATGACCTGGGTGGCGCCGTTGGCGAGCGGGCCGTAGACGATGTACGAGTGGCCCGTCACCCAGCCGATGTCGGCGGTGCACCAGTACACGTCCGACTCGGGCTTGAGGTCGAAGACGGCGTGGTGGGTGTAGGCAGCCTGGGTCAGATAACCGCCCGAGGTGTGCAGGATGCCCTTCGGCTTCCCTGTCGTGCCCGAGGTGTAGAGGATGAACAGCGGGTGCTCCGCGCCGAACGCCTCCGGGGCGTGCTTCGTGGACTGGCGGCCGACAATGTCGTGCCACCACACATCACGGCTGCCGTCGAAGGCTGTGTCCTGGCCCGTGCGCCGTACCACCAGCACATGCTCGACCTGCGGACACTTGGTGACGGCCTCGTCGATGGCGGGCTTGAGCGCGCTCGGCTTGCCCCGGCGGTAACCGCCGTCGGCGGTGATGACCAGCTTGGCGTCTGCGTCCTGGATACGGGAGGCGACGGCCTCGGCGGAGAAGCCGCCGAAGACCACCGAGTGCGCCGCCCCGATCCGCGCGCAGGCCAGCATCGCGACCGCGGCCTCGGGGATCATCGGCAGATAGACCGCGACGCGGTCGCCCTTGCGCACACCCAGCTCGGTGAGCGCGTTGGCGGCCCGGGACACCTCGTCCTTCAGCTCCGCGTAGGTGATCGCGCGGCTGTCGCCCGGCTCGCCCTCGAAGTGGATCGCGACGCGGTCACCGTGGCCGGCTTCCACATGGCGGTCGACGCAGTTGTAGGCGACATTCAGCTCGCCGTCCGCGAACCACTTCGCGAACGGCGGATTCGACCAGTCGAGCGTCTCGGTCGGCTCGGTGACCCAGGTCAGCCGCCTCGCCTGCTCGGCCCAGAAGCCAAGCCTGTCCGCCTCGGCCCGCTCGTACGCCTCCGCCGTCACATTGGCGTGCGCGGCCAGCTCGACCGGCGGCGCGAACCGCCGCTCCTCCTTGAGCAGGTTGGAGAGGGAAGAGTTCTCGCTCATACTCCCGTCTCCTCCCTGAGCAGATTGGCCAGGCTTTCGTTGCTCACGACATCTCCCTTTCCCAGGGCGTCCTATGTGTCCCGGGCCTAGCTCATCAGGCGGATGCCCGGGTGACAAGGGTGTTCCGGAAATTGGTTTAGACCTATGCGTTCAGGCCCGTGCGGCGTCGGCCCCTGTACGGTCTCCCGTACGACGCTGGGTGGCCCTCCTCCCCGGGGCGGGTGGTGGGGAGGAGGGGCCACACACTCTCACGGATGCGGCGGGGGAAGGGTTCAGGCGCGCGACTCCTCCAGCGCGGTCGGTGCCACCGGGTTGAAGACCATTTCGCCGACTCCGCCGCTCCCGGCGCCATTCGCCAGCAGATAGGCCTGGGCCTCGCCGACATGGAAGTACATCCCGTGCAGCTCCAGTGTGCCGTCGGCCAGTCTGCGGGCCACCGATTCATGGGCCCGCAGATGCTCCAACTGCTGGACGACATTCGTGAGACAGAGCTGCTCGACCGCATCCGCCGGCAGCCGCCCGGAGATCCTGGCCCAGGAGTGGCGCCGGCTCTTCATCCGCTCCAGGCTGGGCAGACCATGGCGCAGCCAGCGCCGCAGCGGTGTCGCGGGCTCGTCGTCGGTGTCGTTGGGCGCGTCGTCCAGCAGGGCCTGCATCGCCCCACAGCCCGAATGCCCGCAGATGGTGATGGACTCCACCCGCAGCACATCGACCGCGTACTCGATCGCGGCGGCCACCGACTCGTCCCCGCGGTCCGTCCCGGGCAGCGGTACGAGATTGCCCACGTTCCGTACGGTGAAGAGATCGCCGGGACCACTTGATGTGATCATGCTGGTGACCAGCCGGGAGTCGGCGCAGGTGAGGAAGAGCTGGGAGGGCTGCTGGCCCTCGCGCGCCAGCCGCGCCAGCTCTTCGCGTACCAGCGGAGCCGTGTTCCGCTGGAACGAGCTGAGCCCGCTGGCCAGTTGAAGGATGCTGGACGTACGCCCGATCCCTCCGGGATCTCCCCGTCCGGAGTCCGTACGCTCCTCAGGCGCCTCGCCCGCCTGCCAAGCGCCGCTGGAGCCCGTACCACCGGACGGCAGCCCGCTCAAAAGCACCTTGCCGGGCGCCGCACCGGCGGATCCGCGGACGGCCGAGTGCTCCGTACCCGTGGCTCTCGCTCCGGACGCCTCCGCTCCGGACGGACCGCCGCCCGTATATACCGGGACGGTCTGCTCCATGGCTGCCCGCCCCGCGACGGCGTGCCCTGCGGCGGCCCGACCTCCGTCGGCATGCCGACCGCAGTGATGATTGCGCCAGGGCGTCCAAGGGCGGCAGCAGGCATGGAACTCACTCGATGACTCCGCGATCCGGGCGCCCGCCCGGCCGGTGAACTCGGCCGTGCCGCCCCGGGCGATATGCGCGGCCCGCCAGTCGTACAGGGCCTCATGGGCCGCGTGGTCCATGAAGGACCCGTCCAGCTCGACGACACAGTCGGCGCCCTGCGGTACCTGATGCAGCATCCGGCTGAGTCTCGGCACGGCGAGGAACGTCAACTGGCCGCGCGCGTGCACACGGTGGACACCGCTCCGCTCCTCCGTGGTGATCCGCGTCCTGGTCAGCCGGTGCAGCGACACCGCGACCGCCACGGCGATTCCGATGACGACGCCTTCCAGCACGCCGGTGAACACGACGGCGGTCAGCGTGGCCACATATACCAGCAGCTCGCGATTCCGACTCACGCTGCGCATATGCGTGAGATTGACCATCTGGATCCCGACGAACATCACCAGCGCGGCCAGCGCCGCCAGCGGGATCAGATCCAGCACGGGCACCAGCAGCAGGGCTGCGACCGCGATCCACAGACCATGCAGCATGGCCGAGTTCCTGCTGACACTGCCTGCGGCCACATTGGCGGCACTGCGTACGGCGACGCCCGTGATGGGCAGTCCGCCGAGCGCGCCGGAGACGACATTCCCGGCGCCCTGTCCGGCCAGCTCCCGGTCGAGCCGCGCCCGGGGGATCTGGACGGCCGGCTCCTTGCGGGCGGCCACCAGCTTGTCCACGGCGACTGCGGAGAGCAGTGATTCCACGCTGGCGACCAGGGTGACGGTGAGGACGGCGGCGAGCAGCCCGAGCGCCGGCCCGTGAGGGAGCTCGGGCAGGGCATGGCTTCTCCAGGAGGGCAGATCAACACGTTCCAGGCTGATTCCGGCGAGGGCGGCCAGGGTGGTCGCGACGGCCACCGCCGCGAGCGCGGCCGGGAGCTTCCGTACGGCCCGGCCCACGCGTCCCGGAATCCGCGGCCATACGAGCAGGACCGCGATGGTCAGAACGCTTACGGAGAGCGCGCCCGGATGAAGATTGGCCAACTGGGCGGGCAGTCCCAGCACATTGTCGACGGCGGAACTCTGCGGCGAACCGCCGAGCACGATATGGAGCTGGGCCAGGGCGATCGTGACACCGATGCCCGCGAGCATGCCGTGCACGATCGCCGGGCTGACGGCGAGCGCCGACCGGGCCACCCGCAGCGCCGCGAGGACGAGTTGGGCGAGCCCGGCGCAGATGGTGATGGCGCAGGTGGTGCGCCAGCCGTACTGCTGGATCAGATCGGCCGTGACGACGGTCAGCCCGGCCGCGGGACCGCTGACCTGGAGTGGTGCCCCGCCCAGCCGCCCGACGACCAGACCGCCGACCGCCGCGGCCACCAGCCCGGCCTGGAGCGGTGCGCCCGTGGCGAGCGCGATGCCCAGGGAGAGCGGCAGCGCGATCAGAAAGACGGAGATCGAGGCGGAGAAGTCCGCTCCGGCGATCCGGAAGCCGCGGCCGTCCGGAGGTGGGTCGTGCGGCCTCCGGAAGCGTGCGATGCGAGGGAAGCGGACCGTGGACTGGGCGCGGCTCGTCTGAGAGCTCTGGGCGGTACGAGGGATGACACAGGTGGACATATTTCCCGTCTCCTCCGGGGCGGCGCGGACGCGGCCATGGGGCTCGGCCGAGAGGCACGGCGTGCGGCAGCGGAATGCTCAGCTCAACTCTCGGTAAACGAATCGTAATGGAGAGTAAAGATTGTGGCAGGACTTTCCGGGCAAAAGGAGCAAACATTCACCTGTCCTGGTGATTAGTGATCTTTTACGGCTTGTCGTTTCTTCACCTCTTCGGCCTTGATGCGACGGTGTCCGCGCTCGGCGCCGTGCCGGCAGTCGCCGCTCGGCACTTCGGTACTGAACCTGAAGGAAGAGGGTGGGCGAATGCTGGCCGCCACAAGGAGAACCGCCTTCGGTGCCGCCGTCACGGCGCTTGTCGTCGGCGCTGCCGGATGCTCCGGATCGGGCGGGGGCGAGGTCCGTACGGGTGCGCCCGGAGCCAAGAAGGGTCCCGCCGCCGCCCCGAAGGCCGTTGTCAAGCTCATCGGTGACGGCTCGACCGCGTTCACCGGCGCCCAGCCGAATCTGGCCAAGCCCGAGCGGCTCAAGCCGGGGGAGAAGCCTCCGCAGTTCGTGGTGTTCTCGTGGGACGGCGCCGGCGAGGACAGTCAGCAGCTCTTCTCTCACTTCCGTGAGCTGAGCAAGAAGTACAAAATGACCATGACGTACTTCCTGAGCGGCGTTTATCTGCTGCCCGAGGAGAAGGCGGAGAAGTACCGGCCGCCCCAGCACTCGCCGGGCAGCTCGGACATCGGTTTCAACGACACCAAGGGAATCAAGGCCACCCTGCGGGAGCTGCGCGCCGCCTGGCAGGAGGGCAATGAGATCGGCACCCACTTCAACGGCCACTTCTGCGGCGACGACGGCGGCGTCGGCACCTGGTCCGTCGACGAGTGGAAGAGCGAGATCGACCAGGCCAAGTCCTTTGTGAAGAACTGGAAGACCAACGCGGGGCTGAAGAGCGAGGCGCCCCTGCCGTTCGACTACGACAAGGAGATGGTCGGCGGGCGCACGCCCTGCCTGGAAGGGCAGAAGAACATGATGAAGGCGGCCCGGACGATGGGCTTCCGCTACGACTCCAGCGGGATCAGCAACCAGGTCTGGCCCAAGAAGACCGAGGGCATGTGGGACGTCCCTCTTCAGCTCGTCCCTGTGCCTGGGCGCGACTTCGAGACCCTCTCGATGGACTACAACTTCATGTACAACCAGTCGGGAACGGTCAACGGCGATCCTTCGCAGCACACGTTCTGGGGCAACCAGATGCGTGACGGCCTGCTCCAGGCCTTCGACCGCGCCTACAAGGGCAACCGCGCCCCGCTGATCATCGGCAACCACTTCGAGTCCTGGAACGGCGGCACCTACATGCGTGCCATCGAGGAGACGATCAAGAAGGTCTGTGTGCAGAAGGACGTACGGTGTGTGTCCTTCCGTCAGCTCGCCGACTGGCTGGACGTGCAGGACCCGGCGCACCTGGCCAAGCTGCGCGGTCTCCGTGTCGGCCAGGCGCCCAAGGGTGGCTGGGAGAAGTTCCTGCCCACGTTGGCGGCGGGCCCGAAGGGCTCCGCGAGCCCGTCGTCCCAGCCGTCGTCCGAGCCGTCCGTCCACTCCGGCAACCACTGACCGGGTGGACGAGCCTTCGACCCTTCGGGCCCCGGCCCCGGCCGACCGCACGGGCCGGGGCCGGGGCCCGGAGGTCTTATGACGGGATGACCGGTACGGAGCCGCGCCCCGCGGCGACGAGCGTTGCGTCCTATGACGGTTGACGTACGGCCAGGCTCTCGCTGAGGACGAAGGCGGGGTCGACCTGAGCGGCCAGGTCGACGCCCGTCTTCGCGTTGCCCCAGCTCTTCGCGTTCTTGAGATGGAAGTGGACCATCTGCTGTGTGTACCGCTCCCAGTCGCGGCGCTCGTACGAATCCTCCGCCGCGTCCTGGAGCGTCTGGAGCGCACAGCGGTTGTCCGCCTCCAGCAGATCGAACGGGCGCGGCCGGCCCTTCTCCATAGCCCGGACCCAGTCCGAGTGGCCCACCGTGATGAGCAAGTCGTCGCCCACCTCCGTACGGAGGAAGTCCAGATCGTCCTCGCCCTGGATCTTGTTGCCGACGACCGCCAGCGAGACGCCGAAGTCCCGTGCGTACTCCTTGTACTGGCGGTAGACGGACACCCCCTTATGTGTCGGCTCGGCCACCAGGAACGTCAGGTCGAACCGGGTGAACATCCCGGAGGCGAAGGAGTCCGAGCCGGCCGTCATGTCGACGACCACGTACTCCTCGGGGCCGTCGATCAGATGGTTGAGGCAGAGCTCCACCGCGCCGACCTTGGAGTGATAGCAGGCCACGCCGAGATCGGACTCGGCGAACGGACCGGTGGCCATCAGCCGGATCTCGCCGCCGTCGAGCGCGAGGGGCCGGGCGCAGGCCTCGTACACCGGGTTGTTCTCGCCGACCCGGAGGAGCCGCGATCCCTCGCCGGGCGGAGTGGTCTTGATCATCGCGTCGGCGGAGGCGATCCGCGGATTGCTGCCGCGCAGATAGTCCTTGATCAGCGGGAGGTGCGCCCCCATCGCGGGCAGCGCGGCGGCCTCCGCCTCGTCGAGGCCGAGCGCGACCCCGAGATGCTGGTTGATATCGGCGTCCACCGCGATGACGGGGGCCTCGTTGGCGGTCAGATGGCGGATGAAGAGCGAGGACAGCGTGGTCTTGCCGCTGCCGCCCTTGCCCACGAAAGCGATCTTCATGTTCACGTAGGGTAGCCGCACTCTTGCTCAAGGTGATGGTTTCGTGCGGGGAAGACCACTCCAAGGTGGGGCGCACACCATGGGCGTAGCCTCCCTACTTATGAGTACGACAGCTTCTGACGGCTTCTTCGCGCCGCGGCCGGAGGATCCCCTTGCCACGCTGGCCGCCCTGCCGGGAGTCCCCGAGGCGGTGGATTCCGTACGCCGAGCGGTGGACCGCGTCTACAGCCACCGCGTCATGCGCCGCCGCAGCAACGAGGTCACCTCGGAAGCGGCCCTGCGCGCGGCACGCGGTTCCGCGGCACTGTCCGGCGCCGACTGGGCGCTCGAAGAGGTGCGCCGCCGCAGCGACTTCAGCTCGGGCGCCGAGGCCCGTACGGTCGGCGCGGCCCTGCGGCTGAACGCCGAGGCCGGCCAACTCCTCTCCATCTGGGTGCAGTCACCGCTGCGTGTACTGGCCAGGCTCCATCTGGTGGCCGCGGGCGGTTCCGGCGTCCCGGACAGGACGGTGGGCCGGCCTCGGCTGGCGGACGAACCGGTGGTGGAGATGCCCGGCGGTGACATGGCGGGCCCGCTGATCGAGGCTCCGCTGCCCGGCGCGGACGAGGTGGCGGGACGGCTGGACGGGCTGTCGGCGCTGATCATCGCGGCGAGCACCGCGCCGGCGCTGGTGACGGCCGCAGTCGTACACGGCGAACTGCTCGCGCTGCGGCCCTTCGGCTCGTACAACGGCCTGGTGGCGCGGGCCGCCGAGCGGGTGGTGCTCATCGGCAGCGGTCTGGATCCCAAGTCGGTCTGCCCGGCGGAGGCCGGCCACGCGGAGCTGGGGCGCGCGGCGTACGCGGCTGCCTTCGACGGCTATCTCTCGGGTACTCCGGGCGGTATGGCGGCGTGGATCACCCACTGCGGACGCGCGGTTGAGCTGGGTGTCCGGGAATCGACGGCCGTCTGCGAGGCGCTCCAGCGAGGCGCGGCCTGATCTGTCCCGACAGGGTTGCGGCGGCACCGTCGTGGCGCCGCCGCTGGCATGTCCACCGAGTTACCAAGCGTCCTCGTTGTGTTGCCCATCAGGCCGGGTGCTTTGCCCGTCACCTGGTGCGGCTGGCCCGTAATCGACGGGTCGACGTCGCGTGGGTGCTCCGTTTCCATGCTTCGGTCCGTGGGGCCTTATGCGTTAACTGGTGATCCTCTCGGATGTCCTTGGTCTCGCGGGCCGTTGAATCCTTTGTACTCCTGCCCACAGGAATGCGAAACCCCTGGCTGCACTTCTTTACTTTTAGGTTCAAACAAGGGCGAAACGGTCATGCGTTTTGTGCTTTCCGGTGAAGTGCCTGATCGGGTCGATTTCCGCCCGGACGCGGTGGCCGCCGGTCACGCGAGCGTGGACTGACGGCGTCGGCTGGCGTA
>NZ_FMDK01000739.1 GCF_900091995.1 Streptomyces sp. MnatMP-M17 | reverse complement strand
CCACGCCGGTGGAGGCTCCCGCCGCCCCGGAGCGTCCCGCCCGTCCGGCCGCGCGCCCGGGGACGTCGTCGCGGCGCCCCGCGAAGAAGGCCGCGAAGCCCACCGTCGACCCGCGTTTCCCGCACGGCCCGCTCGCTGTGCTGGACGGTGACGGCTCCGCGTACGGCGTCGACGGCCTGGTGCTGGACTGCCCGGCGACCACGGTGGTGGAGCTGGTGGAGTGGACGCTGCGCGAATCCGGCCTCGGTGCGCCGAAGCTGCACCGGCACGGCAAGGACGCCGACCCGCTGATCGTCCTCACGCAGTCCGCGGCCGCGGAGTTCGGGCTGCCCGAGCTCCTCGAGGACCGCCGGGGCCTGCGCTTGCCGGAGGACCACCCGCTCGTCAAGCAGGTGTTGAAGGCGAAGTGGCAGCTCACGCAGCGCGGGTTCGGGCCGTGGGCGCGGATCTACCGCAAGGCGCAGGGCCGCGAGCGGCAGTGTGTGCAGCTGGCGATCCTGCCGTGGGACGCGCTCGACTCCCGCTCCTGGCCCGGCGTGGCGGAGATGGAGCCGGCCGACGTCGCCCGCGTGCTCGGCGTGTACGCGCAGCGGGTCATCACCCCGCGCGGCGGCACGGCGGTCAACGGCCTGGAGCTGATGACCGCGCTGCGCCCGCCGACCCGGCCGGTGCGCGATGAGGAGACCGGCAACTGGGTGTCCGGCCACAACCCCGGCAGCTTGGGGACGGAGCCGATGGACCCGGCGCCGCCGGAGGGCCAGCCCGAGCACCCGGCGATCTACCACTCCGGGTGGAAGGGCGGCTTCCTGCATGAGGAGGCGTACCAATGGGTGCGGAACGTGGACACGCTCACCGATGAGGAGTGCCTGCTGCCCTTCGCGGTGGGCCTGGACCTGAACACGGCGTTCCTCGCCGCCGCCGCGAGGCTGACGGTCGGTCTGTCGGAGCCGGTGCACTTCGTGAACCCGGCCTTCAACCCGAAGATCCCGGGCTCGTGGCTGGTCGACCTGTCCGGCATCGAGCTGGACCCGCGCCTGCCCAGCCCGTTCACGCCGACCGGCGAGCGCCCGACCGGCCCCGCCTGGTACCAGACGCACACCGTCGCCTACGCCCAGGAGCTCGGCTACAACGTCGCCCCGATCGAGGCGTACCTGCGCAAGGAGACCGGCGCGTACCTGGACCCGTGGCACGACCGCCTCAAGACCGCGTACGTCGACACCCTCGCCGACCTCGGCGTCACCAAGGACCTCACCGACACCGAGTTCCTGGCGGCGATGGAACGGCACAAGGACGTCGACCCGGCGATGGCCGCCGTGCTGGCCGCGATCAAGGGCACGGTCAAGGGCGGCATCGGGAAGCTGTTCGAGAACCCGCAGGGCAAGAACTACAAGGAGGGCGAGCCGTGGCCGGCCATGATGCGGCCGACCTGGCGCCCCGACATCCGCGCCGCCGTCATCTCCAAGGCCCGCGTCAACATGCACCGCAAGCTGCTCAACATGTCCCGGATGACCGGGCAGTTCCCGCTCGCCGTGCTCTCCGACTGCGTCGTCTACCCAAGCCCCGGCAACAGCCCGCTGGACTTCCTGCCGTACGCGGCCTCGGGCAAGCCGCAGCCCGGCGCCTTCCGCCTCGGGCCCACGCCCGGCCTGGCCAAGCTCGAAGGCGTCCAGGAGATGCTCTGGGCGATCGACCTCATGGAGAAGGGCCTGAACCCGGCCCGCCACATCAAGGGCGGCGACGCCGTCCTGGACGAAGGGGAGTAGACCGTGGGGGAGATCGAGGATGCGATCGAGCGGGCCGACCGCGAGGCGTTCACCAAGGACCCGCCCAAGACGTTGAAGAGCCAGATCGGGTTCCTGCTCAAGCAGTTCGGCAGCGCAAAGGCCGTCGCGGCGGAGCTCGGTGTCACCGCCGACTCCGTGAACCGCTACCGGCGCGGCGCCCGCAAGCACGCCCGCGCCGACGTCGCCGCGAAGATCGACGACGCCGTCCGGCAGCGCTGGCAGCCGCTGGTGCGCAAGCGCCGGCAGAAGCAGGCCGCCACCACCGGCGGGATCACCGTGGAGACCCGGGCGAGGTTCGGCTACACCGCGCCGGTCGGCACGACCGACGACGGACGGTTCCGGCGACTCACCGTGCACCTCCCCGCCTCGTACGCGCAGCGCCTCTTCGACGCCCGCGACGCCGGGGCCAGCGACCAGCAGATGCGCGGAATCATCGCCGAAGGGTTTAAGGAAGTGTATTTCCAGGACGGCGGCGGGCGCGCTATGGGACTGTCGGACGTGGAAATCAACGACATCGACTACCTCGATCTGGATTACTGACTAGGAGCGAAAAGCGTGACCACTGAATTCCCGTGTGACTGAGCGCTTCATCTGGCGAATGAGCGCTTGAGCTGGCGGGTCTGAGCGCCACAGTCGGCAAGCCGCCTGAGCAGTGACGCGATAGTTGGAACCTGGCCACGAGGACTGGTACCGGCGTTAACTCGACGGCGATATCGCCTCTGCTTCCTCATCAGGTCAGCCCCTGTGGTGCAATCCACGACCGGTTCTAACAATCGTGACAACTTGCCGCAGGTGCCAACAAGACTGTCCCGTCGGTTCCGACTCCACTGTCCCGCTGGACAAAGAAGCGAAGGTCACTGCGCCCTTCCGTTCCAACTAACGTGTCACGGCACACCGCCAAGCCAGACGTCGGTGCGCCGACTACGACCGAGCGTGCGGGGGCGACGAGTGGGTTGGTCCCATCGCTGTCGGACCGGAGGTTGCCCTGCTCCTCGGTGGTGAGCCCGCCCTCGACGGCATTCCCTTTGAGCTAGGCCGCCTCGTGCGCTGGCGAGGGCGGATTTCGGCCTTTCTCGAGTTGTACGGGTGCGCGTGTGGGGTCGAGTGTTCCGGCTTGACGTGCCGGGTGGGAGTGTGGGTTTGAGGCGATGCTGTGAGCTGGCCTGTTGTGGGTGAGAGAGTCGGCGGGTCCGGCCGGCGAGTGTCTGGTCGGTGAGAAGGGGGAGGCGCATGTCCGGGGTGCAAGGTGCGGATGGGCAGTGGATGGATTTGGCGGATGCGGTGACTCTGCTTCGGGAGCAGATTGCCGAGGCTCAGGGCCGGCTCGCTGATCCTGCGGGTGGTGGGGACAAGGGCGTGCGGTTCACACTGGGGGAGATCACGGTGGAACTGGGGCTGGAATTGACCCGCAGTAAGGGGGTTGACGGGGGGTTGCGGTGGAGCGTGATCAGTCTCGGGGGAAAGAAAGAGAGCGGTACGACGGGCACGCACCGGCTCACGGTGCAGCTGACCCCGCACGCGCCCGACGGCAGTGACGTGGACGTCAGCGACACAGAGTAGGACCTGCGGGAGGACTGGAGCGGACGGGGAGCGGGGGGAAGGCTCGTGGAGTTCGACCGCCGGGTGCAGATCTGGGTGGACCGGCTGAAGGACGGGCACAAGGAGACGGGGTTCGGGTCGGGGTACCTGGTGGCGCCGTGTCTGGTGCTGACCGCCGCCCATGTTCTGGACGACCTGGATCCGGATTCCAAGGATGGGGTGCGGGTGGGCCTGCCCAATGTCGGCGAGCAGCAGTTCTCCGCGTCCTTGCGCTGGCAGCGCAAGGACGGCGTCGTAGACGCCGCGCTAGTCGAAATCCGGGAAGGCTCTGGCTGGCAGGTACCGCAGTCCCTGGGTGACCTGCTCACCCGGCCACCCCAGCGGTACGGCCTGCTCATCGGCAACCGCCCCCACCAGGTCACCGCAACGGGCTTTCCCCGCATGCAGAAGGACACTAAGGACGGCCGGCGCCTGGACGAACAGCTGAGCGGAAGCATCGCCCCGGGCACCGGTGCCCTGGCCGGCCGCTACGAGATCTCCGGCACCGACCCCGCCCCCGGCACCGGGGCCGCGGCCGGGACTCGGTGGGCGGGTATGTCGGGCGCCGCCGTCTTGGCCGACGACGGTTTCGGTGGCGATCTGCTGTGCGGTGTCGTACGCCGCGACCGGCGCGCCGACGGCGGCACTCGCCTGACTGCCACCGCCGCCGCCAGCCTCCTCGCCGACGACGTCTTCCGTACGCTCCTCACTGAGCACACTGGCTGGGAACCCGTCCTGGAACCCGTCGAACCCGCCGTCCTGCTTACTCCTGCCGCCGTCGACCGCAACCTCCGCTCACCCGCCGCCCTCCTGCGCGCCGACGCCGAAGCCATCGCCTTCCACGGCCGTACCACAGAACTCGCCGACCTGCAGGCGTGGTGCGAGAACACCCCGCCCGCCATCCAGATCCGCGTGCTGACTGGGCCCGGAGGGCAGGGCAAGACCCGTCTCGCCCGCCGCCTCACCGACACCCTCGGTCGGCACGGCTGGGCCACCGGACACCTCGGCTCTGATCTCACCGATGACCCCGCCCTCGATGGCACGGCGCCCGACTTCACCACCCTCAACACCGCCCTGCCCCTGCTCCTGGTCATCGACTACGCGGAGACCCGGCCCCGCCTGCTCCGCCGTCTCCTCACCCACCTGCACCGCTCCCGCCACCGCGTACGCGTCCTGCTGCTCGCCCGCTCCGACGGCCAATGGCGCACCGGCTCCCTCCAGGCCACCCCCGCCGTACGGGACCTCCTCGAAGAAGCTCCCCTCACCCCGCTGACCCCGCTCATCCCCACCACCCAACCCCCGAAGGACAGGCACGACGCCTTCCATCAAGCAGCCCACGACCTCGCCCGCCTGCTCCCGCTCATCCCCACCGTTCCCGCACACGACTGGACATCCCTGGCCGCCACGCTCCGGCCCCCCGCTGATCTGCACGAGCACCGCTACGACAACGTCCTCACCCTGCAGATGACCGCCCTGACCGCTCTTTTGCAGCACGGTCCCCGGCCCGTCGACACGGCCCCTGGGGCCCCGCCGGAGCGCACCCTCCTCAAACACGAGGACCGCTTCTGGGAGGCCAGCGCGCAAGCGCCCGCCCACAGACTCGACCTGCCAGCCCCCACCCTGGGCGCCGCCGTGGCGGTGGCCGCCCTCTGCGGAGCCGGCACCAAGGACGAGGCCCTGCACGTCCTCACCACCCTGCCCGGCCTGCCCGCCCACCAGATACCGTCCACCGCCGCATGGCTCGCCTCCCTCTACCCGCCCGACGGCGACCGCTACTGGGGATCCCTCCAGCCCGACCGCATCGCCGAGTACCACGCCTCCCACGCCCTCACCGAAGACACCATCACACTGCCCGGCCTGCTCGGCGCGGCAGCATCCGGCCAACAGGCCCAGCTCATCACCGTCCTGGCCCGCGCCGCCATCGCCCACTACAACGCTGGCCGCCCCACCGACAGCGACCACGTCCTGCACACCCTGGACAACGCCCTGGACAACGCCTCCCTCGCCCAGCAAGCCCTCGAAGCCGCGACAGACGCACTCCCCTCCCTCTCCCATATCACCGGCCCCCTCGCACTGCGCCTCACCACTGCCCTCGTCCACGCCCACCAACAACACGCGGCGGGCAACCCGGACGTCCACGAGCCCGACCTCGCCGCCTCGTTGTC
>NZ_FMDK01000575.1 GCF_900091995.1 Streptomyces sp. MnatMP-M17 | reverse complement strand
CAGCGGCTGATGTCACTGCGGGCACGCGAGCCCGGCAAGATCCAAACGAGAGGCCCTAGGCCGACGGCCCGGGGCCGCGCCCTCGAAGGACGCGGCCCCGGGTGCGGCCCGGCAGATCGGCGGACGGACCGGCCTGCGCTCAGCGGATGTGGCGGTGGACGTCCGGACGGCTCGAAGGGCCCGGCGTGGCGTCGGCGATCCAGGGGCCGTCGCCGCTCGGATCGATGATGCCGTCCTCCAGCCAGGTGTACCGGCCGGCGAGAACACCGCTCACGACCTTGCGGTCGAGTTCGTCGGTGTTGGACCACAGACGGGCGAAGAGCTCCTCGACGCGGATACGGGCCTGCCGGCAGAAGGCGTCCGCCAGTTGGTACGCCTCGCGCCCGTGGTCCCCGTTCGTACGGAGCAGTTCCGCCCGTACACAGGCCGCGCTCATCGCGAACAGCTCCGCACCGATGTCGACGATCCGGCCGAGGAAGCCCTGCTTGGTCTCCATCCGGCCCTGCCAGCGCGACATGGCGTAGAACGTGGAGCGGGCGAGCTTGCGCGCGGCCCGCTCGGCATAACGCAGATGTACCGACAGATCCGGATGGCCCGGCCGGTGGAACTCACCGTAGGAGCCCGGCAGCTGGCCCGGTCCCGCGACCAGCTTCGGCAGCCAGCGCGCGTAGAACTTCCCTGCCTGCGCGCCCGCCCTGGCCTTGTCGGAGAGGGACTTGTCCGGATCGATGATGTCTCCCGCCACGGAGAGATGGGCGTCGACGGCCTCGCGGGCGATCAGCAGATGCATGATCTCCGTGGAGCCCTCGAAGATCCGGTTGATCCGCAGATCGCGGAGCATCTGCTCGGCGGGTACGGCGCGTTCGCCGCGGGCCGCCAGCGACTCCGCCGTCTCGAAGCCACGGCCGCCGCGGATCTGGACCAGCTCGTCGGCCATCAGACAGCCCATCTCCGAGCCGTACAGCTTGGCCAGGGCCGCCTCGATCCGGATGTCGTTGCGGTCCTCGTCGGCCATCTGGGACGCCAGATCGACCATCGCCTCCAGCGCGAACGTGGTCGCGGCGATGAAGGAGATCTTCTCGCCCACGGCCTCGTGACGGCCGACCGGCCTGCCCCACTGCTCACGGGCCGCCGACCACTCTCGGGCGATCTTCAGACACCACTTGCCCGCGCCCACGCACATCGCGGGCAGTGAGAGCCGGCCGGTGTTGAGCGTGGTGAGGGCGATCTTGAGACCGGCGCCCTCGGGACCGATCCGGTTCGCGACGGGAACGCGGACCTGGTGGAAGCGCGTCACTCCGTTCTCCAGACCGCGCAGGCCCATGAAGGCATTGCGGTTCTCGACGGTGATGCCCGGCGAGTCCGCCTCTACGACGAACGCCGTGATACCGCCCTTGTGGCCCTCGGAGGCGGGCACCCGGGCCATCACCACGAGCAGATCGGCGACGACGCCGTTGGTGGTCCAGAGCTTCACACCGTCGAGGACATACGCGTCGCCGTCGGGCACGGCCGTCGTCGCGAGCCGGGCCGGATCGGAGCCCACGTCCGGCTCGGTGAGCAGGAAGGCCGAGATGTCCGTACGGGCCAGCCGTGGCAGGAACGTCTCCTTCTGCTGCTGCGTGCCGAAGATTTTGAGCGGCTGCGGTACGCCGATCGACTGATGCGCGGAGAGGAGCGCGCCGATCGCGGGGCTCGCGGAGCCGATCAGGGCCAGCGCCTTGTTGTAGTACACCTGAGTGAGGCCGAGGCCGCCGTACTTCGTGTCGATCTTCATCCCGAGCGCGCCCAATTCCCTGAGCCGGTTGATCACCTGGTCGGGGATACGGGCCTCGCGCTCGATGAGCGCGCCGTCGATCTCCGTCTCGCAGAAAGCGCGCAGCTTCGCCAGGAACTCCTCCCCGCGGCGGACGTCGTCCGGAGCGGGCAGCGGATGCGGATGGATGAGATCGAGCCGGAAGCGGCCGAGGAACATCTCCTTGGCGAAGCTCGGCCTGCGCCAGCCCTGTTCACGGGCGGCTTCGGCGACCTGGCGCGCCTCGCGCTCGGAGACCTTGGGCTTGCCCTGCGGTTCCTGCGGGGCAGATGCTGCTGAGGGTGCGGATGGGGCGGACATGAGGAACTCACCTCGCCGCGGAGTCGGGTCCGATGTGGGTTTTACCGGCTGGTGCTACTCGTCCGTATCTACCCGATTAATGCCGTCCCCACCAGTTGTGGACCGTGGACCGGTGCGGATCCCGTGGGTACGCGAACGGCCGGAGTTCCTGTACCGCGGACTCCGGCCGTCGGCCCGGCGTACATGCCCGGAGGCTGCCCGGGAGGCTGCTCAGAGCGTGAGGCCCGTGAACACCATGACGCGCTCGTAGGTGTAGTCGTCCATTGCGAAGCGCACACCCTCGCGGCCCACGCCGGACTGCTTGACACCGCCGTACGGCATCTGGTCGGCGCGGTACGAAGGAACGTCGCCGATGATCACACCGCCCACCTCAAGGGCGCGGTGGGCACGGAACGCGGCCTGGAGGTCATGGGTGAACACACCGGCCTGAAGACCGTACTTCGAGTCGTTGACCGACTCGAACGCCTCGGTCTCGCTCTCGGCCCGACGGAGCGTCAGAACGGGCCCGAAGACCTCCTCGCAGGAGACCGTTGCGTCCGCCGGGACCTCGGAGAGGACGGTGGGCGCGTAGGACGCGCCGTCCCGCTTGCCGCCCGCGAGCAGCTGGGCACCGGCCTGTACGGCCTCCTCGACCCAGGCCTCGACGCGCTTGGCGGCGTCCTCGCTGACGAGCGGTCCCACATCGGTGGCGTCGTCGGCGGGATCGCCCGTGACCTGGGCCTCGACGGCGGCGACGATCCTGGGCACGAGCCGCTCGTACACCGAGGCGTCCGCGATCACGCGCTGGACGGAGATACAGGACTGGCCGCCCTGGTAGTTGGCGAAGGTCGCGATCCTGGTCGCCGCCCAGTCCAGGTCCTGCTCGCTCGCGTAGTCGGCGAGGACGACGGCCGCGCCGTTGCCGCCGAGTTCGAGCGTGCAGTGCTTGCGCGGTACGGAGTCCATGATCGCGAAGCCGACCTTGTCGGAGCCGGTGAACGAGATCACCGGCAGCCGCTCGTCCTGGACGAGGGCGGGCATCCGGTCGTTCGGTACGGGCAGTACGGACCAGGCGCCGGCGGGCAGGGCAGTCTCGGCGAGCAGCTCGCCGAGGAGGAGCGCGGAGAGAGGCGTCGCCGGAGCGGGCTTGAGGATGATCGGCGCGCCGACGGCGATGGCGGGAGCGATCTTGTGGGCGCAGAGGTTGAGCGGGAAGTTGAACGGCGCGATACCGAGGACAGCGCCGCGCGGGAAGCGCCGGGTCAGCGCGAGCCGGCCGGCGCCGCCCGCGTCCGTGTCGAGACGCTGGGCCTCGCCGCCGTTGAACCGGCGGGCCTCCTCGGCGGCGAACCGGAAGACGGAGACGGCGCGGCCGACCTCGCCACGGGCCCACTTGAGGGGCTTGCCGTTCTCGGCGGAGATCAGCCGGGCGACCTCCTCGGCGCGCTCGGCAAGCCTGCGGGAGACATGGTCGAGCGCGGTGGCGCGTACATGCGCGGGTGTCGCGGCGAACTCGTTCAGCACGGAGTACGCGGCGGCGACGGCCTCCTCGACCTGGGCGTCGGTCGGCACGGCGACGGTGCCGACGAGCCGGCCGTCCCAGGGAGAGGTGACATCGAGGGTGTCCTCGCCGGTGGCCTGGCGGCCGGCGAGCCAGAAGGCGTGGGTGGAAGTCATAGCGAGTCCGGGCCCTTCCGAGTAGTCCGCGTGATTGGTCCGCGTGGGTGATGGTGCGGGGTTGTCCGTCTCCACGGTAGGCGTGCGGAGGCGGGTGGCGGGTTGTCCGAGGTGGAGTGGTGAGGCGCGGCGCGTACGACGCTTTGTCGGGTACGGCGGGAAGCCTCGCCCATCCGGTTCCTTCCCGGTCCTGGCAGGGCTACGCGGTGGGCGTATACAGGGCTACGCGGTGGGCGTATACGCGGTCGGCGGACGCACCCGTGCGACGTCACTCCGGCGGCTGCGTGGCCTCCGCGCGTGTCGTCGTCTTCAGCGCCAGCCACAGCTCCATCCGGACGTCCGGATCGTCCAGCGAGCGGCCCAGGATCTCCTCGACCCGCCGCATCCGGTAGCGCAGCGTATGCCGGTGCACGCCCAGATCGGCCGCCGCCGCGTCCCACTGGCCGTGCCGGGACAGCCAGGCGCGGAGCGAGGCGACCAGATCGCCACGGCCCTTGGCGTCGTGTTCGTACAGCGCGCGGAGCATGCCGTCCGCGAAGGCCCGTACCGCGTCGTCCGCGAGCAGCGGGAGGATCGAGCCCGCCGCCAGCTCCTCGTGCTCGACCAGCGCGCGGCCTCTGCGGTGGGCCACCGACAGCGCCTGTTCGGCCTGTTTGTACGCGCCCGCCGCGGCGATCGGGCCCGTCGGCGCGGACAGGCCTATGAAGACGCCCGCCTCCGCCGCCTCCGTGGCGGCGTACTCCTCGGCCGCCCCGACCACCGCTCCGCCGTCCACCGCGAGCACCACCAGCCGCGGTCCCTCGCCGTCGGGCACCGCCAGCACCGCTTCTCCGGCCCGTGCGGCTGCCGCCTCCAGTGTCTCGGTGAACGAGGGCAGCGGATCCTCGGCAGTGGTCTCGACCGATTCCGCGATCAGCAGCCGGGACGGCGCGTCGAGCAGTCCGCCGTAGAGATCGCCCGCCACCGCCCGGGCGTGGTCGGGCTGTCCGGACAGCAGCATGCGCAGGACCGCGGAACCGAGGCGCTGCTCCGCCGCCCGCAGGCCGCTCGAACGCTCCGTCGTCAGCGTCAGCAGAGCGATCGCCGAGTGCACCGCGTACCGCTCCGCCGTGCCCAGCGCACCCTCCGTACCGACGGCGAGCGCGCCGCGGACACGCCGTCCGGTGCCCAGGGACTGGAGTTCCACCCGGTCGTCGGCGTTCGCGCCCGCCGGGTCGCCGAGCACAGCGCTCGCGGGCGCGGACCGCTCCCGCAGCCGTTCCACATCGGCCGTGAGCCGGGCGGCCCGCCGCGCGGCCCACTCGGGCGCGGAGGCGACGACCGCTCCCGAGGCGTCGTACAGCGCCGCCCAGCCGTCCACGTACACCGCGAGCCGGGCGAGCACAGCGGCGGGGCCCTCCGTG
>NZ_FMDK01000733.1 GCF_900091995.1 Streptomyces sp. MnatMP-M17 | reverse complement strand
CCCCCGCCTGCGGCTCCTCCCCCACTGTTCCTCCCCCGTCGGCCGTTACGTCGGCCGCTCCGCGTCCAGAGGCGCGTCCCGTACGGCCACCGCTTCCCGTTCGGCGGCCTCGCGCAGCCGGCGGGCGGTGCGCAGCGCCCGTGGCAAGGTCGTCAGCACACCGGCCAGCCCGGCCAGGGCCATGGCCCACAGCGCCTCGCGGATCCCCCACCGGCTGCCGAGCGCGCCGCCCAGGAGCGCGCCGAATATCCCGGCCGCTGCCGTGCACACCTGAAGTGCCGCCATGGACCGGCCCAGTACGGCTTCCGGTACATCGGCGACGAGCACGGAGGTCACGGCCACATTGGCGATGGCCCCGAAGAACACCGGAAGCCCGATGCCCAGAGCGGCGCTCGGCGCGGCGAGCGCGAGCGGTCCGGCGGAGAGAGGCAGCAGCAGCGTGCACGCGGCGGCCAGGGTGAAGGTGAGCAGCGCCACCCGGCGCGCGTCGCTGCCCGGCCGCAGCAGCCGTGAGGCCACGGCCGATCCGCCGAGGCCCATGACGCCGGAGAGCGCGAAGACGGCTCCGAACGCCTCCGTGGGCAGTTCCAGGGTACGCAGCAGAAAGGGACCGGTGAGCGCGGTGAGCGCCGCCGCCGTACAGGTCGGTACGACGACGAAGACCGCGAGCGCCCGGTGGAAGGGATCTTTGGTGAAGAACCGCAATCCGTCCGCCGCTCCACGGAGCGTGGCCGCCAGCGGCTGTCCGGCTCTGGGCGGCATCCGGTCGGGCTGACGCATGCTCAGCAGGGCCACGGCGCTCAGCAGATAGCTCACGGCGTCGAGCGCCAGGGCCGACGCGCCGCCGAGCACGGCGACGGCCGGGCCCGACAGCAGCCGCCCGATGAGCGAGGCGCCGTACTGGCCGGCCTGGAGCTTGGCCCGTGCGGGACCGATTCCGTCCGCTCCCGTCAACTGCTTGAGATGCAGGAAGTAGACGGCGGTCGTGAGCGTGGACATGGCGCCCAGGGCGGCGCTGAGGCAGGCCAGCCAGACCACCGTGACGATGTCCTGGGCCAGCCCGAGTGCGACCGCCGCGACCGTCGCGGCGGACACGCAGTCCAGCGCCAGCAGGGCCCGCCGTGGCCGGGTGATCCGGTCGGCGAGCGCGCCCGCGGGCAGCCCGAAGAGCAGCACTGGCAGAGTGGCGGCGGCGCTCAGCAGACCGACTTCCATGGCCGAGGCACCGAGATGGACCACCGCCACGATGGGCAGGGCGATCGCGGTGAACACCGAACCGAAGGCGGAGGCGGTCTGGCCCCACCAGTACAGAGTGAGGTCACGGCGGCGTGGAGTGTGCTCCGGTTCATCCATGCGGTGCCTCACCGGGTGGTCAGGGCGGATACGGCGGTGGGCACGGCGGCCGGAAGCGGGCTCTCCGTGAGCAGGGCGCCCGGGCGTGGATCGAGCAGCTGCGACAGGAAGAGCAGGACTCCGGCGGAGCCGCTCCACAAGTCGGCGCTGAACCGCAGCAGCCGGTCGCCCAGGAAACGCACACCGGTGGCGTGCGGGACGGCGAACTTGTAGAGGCCGCGCGCGATCCGGATCGCCTCCTGGCGGCTCGTCCCGTCCCCGGTGAGCTCGGCGTGGTCGGCGAGCGCGAAGCCGAGACCGGCGAGTCCCTGCTGGAGCCCGGACATCGCGGGAGCTCCGGAGCGCAGGGCGGTCAGCAGCCTGGGCAGTGCCTCGGCCAGCCGCCGGTCGTCGACGACGCGCAGATAGCGGGCGACCGTGTACGCCGTCCCGGCCGAGCCGCAGTAGAGATAGGGCAGGCTGCGGCCGTCCGCCGCGGAGACCGGGAAGTACATCCCGGGCGCTCCGGGAGCGGAGTCCCGGTCGAGTTCGGCGTGCAACAGCCGTATTCCGCGCCGGAGATGGTCCCGCTCGCCGGTGACACCGGCCAGTTGACACAGCATCAGGGCCACTCCGCAGCGGCCGTGCATCAGACCGGTGGCGTCGTCGGGACCGAGCAGAGGAGTGAGTTCCTCGTCGGGAGGCAGGGCCGCTGCGAGCGCCTGGGCCCGGTCGATGTGGTGCTCGTCGCCGGTAGGGCCGTACAGGGCGAGATGGGCCAGGGCGAGCCCGGCGGAGCCGCCGTACAGCGTCGCCGACGCGGCGCCGGTGGTGAGCGGATGGCGGTCGGCCACCGTGAGCAGTTCGCGGGCCTCGTCCAGCAGACCGCGGTCGGCGAGTGTCCGGGCGATGCCGGCGAGACCGACGTACAGGCCCGGCGCCAGGTCGTTCCTGGCGGCCAGGGCGTCGCGACGCAGCCGTTCCAGCAGCCCGTCCGGCAGGGCCCGGCCGACCCGGCCCAGGGCGTGTACGACACCTGCCGTGCCGTAGGCCACGCACAGGGTGTTGGTGCGGTAGCCGTCCGGGATCGTCGGGAACACCCGGTCGGGATGGCCGAGATCGGCCATCGCGAGCAGCGCGTCCGCGGTCCGGTCCCGCAACTCCGCGAGATGGCGCAGCGGTTCCGCCGCCACCGACTCCGGCGAGGGCAGCCGCCCGGACGTGGACAGACGCTCCGGAAAAGCGGATACTCCCGTCCCGGTGGCCGGTCCGCCCGGCCGGTGGTACTTGGTGGCGCGGTTCCACAGGACCTCGGAGACCGGCGCGTACGCGGTCAGCTCATGGCGCAGATGAGCCAGTACGTCGGGGTTGTGCCGGATGGAATGGTGGTACGGGCCGACGAGCAACTGGGCCAGCGCCGAGACGCCGTAGTCGTCGTAGAGGGACGGATCGCCGTCCGCGTCGGCAAGAAGCGCGGCCGGCGGGGCGTAGCCGAGGGTGCCGATCGGCGTGAACGGGGTGCCCGGGCGGTGTACCGCCTCGAAGTCGACCAGCCTCACACCGTCGCCCTCGGTCACCAGGACATTGCCGGGGCTGACGTCCACGAAGAGATAACCCGCCGCGTGCAGCCGCTCCAGGGCCTGTTCGATCCCGGCGAGGATCCGCTCGGACCGCGCGTAGTACGCGGCGAACGCCTCCGAGGTCAACTCCCCGCCCAGCATCGGGTGGTTGTCCGCCATCCACGGCTGAAGTCCCTTGCCCTCGATCGGCTCGGTGGCCAGGAACTCGTGCTCGCCCTGGCGGAAGTAGGCGACCGGTTCGGGCGCCAGTCCCGGCGCGGTGGTCCGCAGCTCCTGAAGGACCCGCCACTCCGCGCGCAGATAGTCCGGCGCGGTGGCGCCGTTCGGTGCGACACCGGAGTGCGCCCGCGCCTCCTTGATGAACACCGGGCGTCCGGTGGCCTCTTCGCGCCCTCTGTAGACACCGCCGCCGTTGCTGAACTGCACTGCTTCCTCAAAGACGTATCCCTGGAAGGAGAGTTGCTTGCCGGCGCCTCCGGATCCGGACCGGACGGCGCGTCGGGCGCCGGCCGTACGCTCGGCGAACGGGTCCGAGACGCCCTCGGGCAGGACGAAGGACATGCCGCGCCGGTCCTCCGTCTCCCGGCCGTTCCCGTCGCGGACCAGCAGCAGGTCCGTGCCGTCGGGCCGGACACGGCTGCGGCGCGTGAACGCTCCGTAGCGGTAGTGGACCGTACGGGAGTCCTTGTAGCGGCGGTCGGTGAGAATGTGCGGCCCTTCCTCCTCCGCGAGGGCCTCACGCAGTCGCTCCATCAGCGCTCGGGCGGCCTCGGCGCTCCTGGGGTAGGCGGCGATGAACTTGCCGTTCGCCTGCCGGGCCGCCTGCTTGTGATGGGCCCACAGATAGAACAGCCGGCAGGACAGATGCTTGAACGTCACCTCCTGCTCGAAGCAGATCCCGGCGACGGTGTCGAGCACCTGTGCGAGCCGGTCGGGCCGCGCCGAGACGTGGACCTTCCAGCCGTCCTCGACGCCCGGCTTGCGGTCCTCCCTGTACCAGGTGGTCCAGACCCCGAAGTCGAGGTCACGCCAGCCCTCGGCCGGGCTCGAAGGCCGGAAGACCTCGCCCCGGTCCCGGCTGTTCTCCAGCGGTGCGTAGAACTCTCGGTCCGCTACGGCGAAGGCGACGGGCACGTCGGTGAACCTCTCTCGGACGGGACTTCGGGTGGGACCGCGATCGAGGGTGTGTCCGGCCGCGCGGTGACAGCGGCCGGACACACCCTCGGTCACATGGAGCGGATCAGCAGAGGGCAACGCTGATGTTGCTGGTGCCCGGCTGGTCCAGGTCCTTGCCGGGGACGGCGCCGTCCAGCTCCTGGAGCTCCAGCGGCGACTCGGCGTGCGCCTCGACCTCGGCCTCGGCCGGCTCGGTCGACTCGTTCGTGGGCTCGGTGTTCTCGGCCATGGCTTCTCCTCGGATAGCGAACCGTGTCCGGCGACGGGGGTGCGCCGGCAGCACCAGAAGCTAGAACAGGCCGATTCACAGATGCCCAAAGAGCGGTATGTGTCCGGTATCCCCGCATACCAGAGAGGTGGTACGGGCCGGACGGCCCGTGGTGAACCGGCCGCCGCCAGGTGCCTCTTGCGTCCGTCCTAGCGGAGATTAATGATGTATCCGCGCTTATTCATCTCAGCTTACGTCCGCCGGGCGGGCGTGGTCGCCCTGTGCTCCCGCGCCGCCGGTCGCCGACACGCCGCCTCGACCCCAGGAGGTACGAACGTGATGAACGGCATCGCCGAACCGCGGACCGGCGGCATACGGTTCTCCGTCCTCGGCCCGCTCTCGGTCCAGCTGGGCCAACGGGCCCTCCCTCTCGGCCCGTTGAAACAGCGTCTGCTTCTGGCGATGCTGCTGTGCCGGCCGAACAAGCCGGTCTCCGTCGACACGCTCACGGACGCGCTGTGGGCCGATATGCCGCCTCGTACGGCCCGTAAGAACCTCCAGGTGTATGTCTCGGCCCTGCGCAGACTGCTGGACGACGCCGGGGCCCGGGACCGGCTGGAACACCAGGCCGGCGGCTATGTGCTGCGCGTGGGCGAGGACGAGCTGGACTCGCTGCGCTTCCACCGCCTCGTACGGTCGGGCCGGGACGCGCTGCGCCAGGGCGCCTCGGTCCCGGCCGCCCGGCTGCTGCGGGAGGCACTCGACCTCTGGCGCGGTCCGGCCCTGCCCGAACTCCTCTGTTCCCGGGCGATCCTGGACGAGACCGAGCGGCTGAACAGCCGTTATCTCCAGTTGTACGAGGACTGGGCCGAGGCCGAGCTGAGCCTCGGCAACGCGCCGCGTATCGCCGAGACCGTCGCCGATCTCGTGGAGCAGCATCCGCTGCGGGAGCGGCTGCGGGCGGTCCAGATGAATGTGCTGTGCCGACTGGGTCGACAGACCGAGGCGTTCGCCGCGTACGAGGGACTGCGCCAGCTTCTCGCCTCCGAACTGGGACTTCAGCCGAGTCCCTCGCTCCAGGCGCTGTACCGGTCGATGCTCGACGGCGGTCAGGACGGCACCGGCGCTCCGCCAGGACCGGGCGTGCCGTCCGTCACCGGAGCCGCGCGCAGGAGCGTGCGCTCTCTTCTGCCTCGGGATCCCGCGGACTTCACCGGCCGCCGCGACCAGGTGCGCGAACTGATGACGCTGCTGGGCGAGGACGGCCAGGCGGAACGGCGGGTCGCGGTCCTCACCGGTCCGGTCGGCATGGGAAAGACCGAGACGGCGGTGCATGTCGCGCACCGGCTCGCCGACGCGTTCCCCGACGGCCGGCTGCTGGTACGGATGCGCGATACCGCGGGTGTCCCCCGGCCCTGGCCCGCCGTGCTCGCCGAACTCGCCCGGCTCGTCGGCCTCGCCCTCCCGATGCCGGGCGGCGCGGTACCGGACGGCGGCGCGGGACCGGA
>NZ_FMDK01001051.1 GCF_900091995.1 Streptomyces sp. MnatMP-M17 | reverse complement strand
CGGAGCCGCATATCGAGCACAGCCTCCCTTTCGACAGCGGCGCGCCCTTCGGCTCACTCGTCGGCGGCCCTGAGGAACGAAGGGTCGAGCACGGTCGACTGTCGGCACCGACATAGAGCGCCCCGGAGGCGAACCGAGCCTCAAAAGAGGAGAGGAAAGCCCTTGCCTATAGGCTCGCTGCATGTCACGAATCGACGGCCGCACCCCCGAACAGCTCCGTCCCGTCACCATCGAACGCGGATGGAGCAAGCACGCCGAGGGCTCCGTCCTCATCTCTTTCGGTGACACCCGGGTCTTCTGCACCGCCTCCGTCACCGAAGGCGTCCCGCGCTGGCGCAAGGGCAGCGGCGAAGGCTGGGTCACCGCCGAGTACTCGATGCTGCCCCGCTCCACCAACACCCGCGGCGACCGCGAATCCGTACGCGGCAAGATCGGCGGCCGTACCCACGAGATCAGCCGCCTCATCGGCCGCTCCCTGCGCGCCGTGATCGACTACAAGGCGCTCGGCGAGAACACCATCGTCCTCGACTGCGACGTCCTCCAGGCCGACGGCGGAACCCGCACCGCGGCGATCACGGGCGCGTACGTCGCGCTCGCCGACGCCGTCGCCTGGGCCCAGGGCAAGAAGATCATCAAGACCGGCCGGCGCCCGCTCACCGGCACCGTGGCCGCCGTCAGCGTGGGCATCGTCGACGGCGCGCCTCTTCTCGACCTCTGCTACGAGGAGGACGTCCGCGCCGAGACCGACATGAACGTCGTCTGCACCGGCGACGGCCGCTTCGTGGAGGTCCAGGGCACCGCCGAGGCCGAGCCCTTCGACCGCAAGGAGCTCAACGCCCTCCTCGACCTCGCCACCACGGGCTGCACCGACCTCGCGGCACTCCAGCGCGCGGCCCTGGAACAGACGCTGTAACCAGCACCCGCGAGGACAACCAGCACCCGAACAGGCGGCGGGCCGACGCCCGGCAGGGCAAGCCCGGAAGGTCAACTCCACTGAGGGGAAAGGCAACCGGGAAGACCCGCGCGGCGTCTCCCACCGCACGGGCGCACGGACCGAACCGTGCGCCCGTCCGCACCCTGGGGAGGAACCCGCGCCATGTCCGCGCCCATACGCCGACGCCGCATCACTCTGATCCTTGCCGCCGCAGCCCTGGCCCTGCCGCTCACCGCCGGCTGCGGAGCCCTCGACAAGGCGATGGACTGCGTGGCCGCCGCCGACGCCATCACCACCAGCGTCAGCAACCTGGAACAGGCCGTCTCCAACATCGGGGACAACCCGCTCAAGGCGGACGAGGCCCTCGACGACATCGACGCCGAACTCGACAGCCTCAAGGACAAGACCGACAACGCCGACCTCAGCAAGGCCGTCGGCGACCTCGGCAAGGGAGTCGACAGCGTCCGTACGGCCATCGAGAACGGCGACGAGACACCCGACCTCACGCCCATCTCCGACGCGGCGGCAGAGATCGGCAACATCTGCACCCCCTGACGGACACACCGGGCGGCACCGGATACTGAGGGCATGACCCGCCTCATCCTCGCCACCCGGAACACCGGGAAACTCACCGAACTCCGGGCCATCCTCGCCGACGCGGGTCTGCCTCATGACCTCGTCGGCGCGGACGCGTACCCCGACATCCCCGACGTCAAGGAGACCGGCGTCACCTTCGCCGAGAACGCGCTCCTCAAGGCCCACGCCCTCGCCGACGCCACCGGCCTCCCCGCCGTCGCCGACGACTCCGGCCTCTGCGTCGACGTCCTCGGCGGCGCGCCCGGCATCTTCTCCGCCCGCTGGGCAGGCACCCACGGCGACGACACGGCGAACCTGAACCTGCTCCTCGCCCAGCTCGCCGACATCCCGGCCGCCCACCGCACGGCCCACTTCGCCTGCGCGGCAGCCCTGGCCCTCCCGGACGGCACCCACCGCGTAACCGAGGGCCGCCTCCTGGGCACCCTCCGCACCACCCCCACCGGCACAGGCGGCTTCGGCTACGACCCGATCCTCCAGCCGGAGGGCGACACGCGCACCTGCGCGGAACTAACGGCGGCGGAGAAAAACGCCATCAGCCACCGAGGCAAAGCCTTCCGAGCCCTGGTCCCGGCGGTGCGGGAACTGCTGGGCTGAGCCGGTACGCAGAGGGGCCGCCCACGGATCGTGGGCGGCCCCTCTGTAACGTGC
>NZ_FMDK01000574.1 GCF_900091995.1 Streptomyces sp. MnatMP-M17 | reverse complement strand
TGGCCCTGGTGTCCACCGTTCTGATCGTCGCCCTCAACGGCGGGGGCGGTAAGGCGTCGGAGAAGGGCACCGACGGCACGGCGTCGTCATCGGCGGGCGCCGGCGGCGATGCCAAGGGCAAGGATCAAGCACAGAGCCCCGAACCGGACAAGAGCGCCAACGGCGAGGGCCAGGGAGACGCGGCGGCCTCGGCCGGGAACGAGTCCGGCGATTCCGGTTCCGGTTCGGACGCGGCCGACGACTCAGGCGACTCCGGTGACTCCGGCGGCAAGGAAGCCGGAGGCGACGCGCTGCCCGCGGGCTATGCCACGGTGAGCGACGGGCGGTTCCGGTTCTCGATGGCGATGCCCAAGGGATTCCACAGAACGGGCATAGCCGGGCAGAACTCGGGCGGTATCTACAGCGCCGACGGTGGATTCCCGCGCGTCCAGGTCGACTTCAACGACAGTCCGACCGACGACGCGGTGGCGGCGTGGCAAGGGCTTGAGTCGGCGGTCAGAGGCAGCAGCAGCAACTACAAGCTCATAGGTATCAAGAAGGCCGACTACAACGGCTATCCGACCGTCGCCGACTGGACATTCGAGCGGAACGAGGGCGGTCAGCGGACCAGGGTGCTCGACCGGGGCTTCAAGATCGACGCCAAGCGCGGCTACTCGATCATGGTCAGTTGCCCGGCGGGCGAGTGGGACGAGAAGGAGTGCGTGACGCTGCGCGAAACGGCGTTCGACACGTTCCAGCCGAAGGGCTGACCGGACCGGCGGGTTCCAGCCGTCGCGGTGACCGGCTCCGTGATCGGCTCGGCGCACCGGATGTAAACGTTCCGCAGCGGGTTGTCCCGACCCTGCGGCATGTTCGCCTGCGGCCACGTATCGTGAGAACCCGCGAACCGTAAGCATCCACAATGAGCCGGTAAACGACCGGAATTGGCGGTTTCGCGGGTCTCCGGGACCGGGAGACAGCGTGTTTGTGGGGAGGCGTTGTGGACGACTACGCGGGGCGGGTGCTGGCCGACCGCTATCGCCTGCCGTTGCCGCCGTCCGACGAGTACGAACTCGTCGAGACCCGGGCGTTCGACACGTACAGCGGGCAGGAAGTCCTTGTCAGACAGGTGCCGTTGCCGGAGGTCGTGGAGGCCGAGGTCGTGGACGCGGAAGGGACCGCCGCACCGCGGCGGGTTCCCGGGCGCGCGCCGCGCAAGGCCACCGACCCGGCGGTGCGGCGGGCCATAGAGGCCGCCCAGAGCGCCGCCCAGATCCCCGACCATCCACGGCTCGACCAGGTCTTCGATGTGTTCGCGGACGGTGGCTCGCTGTGGATAGTGAGTGAACTCGTCGCCGCCAGACCGCTGGCCGCGCTGCTCGCCGAGAAGCCGCTGAATCCGTTCCGGGCGGCGGAGATCGCCTCCGATGTGCTCACCGCCGTACGTGTACTGCACGCGCACGGCTGGACCCACCGGAACATCACCGTCCGTACGGTGCTCGTCTGCGACGACGGCCGGGTCGTACTGACCGGGCTCGCGGCGGGCGCGGCGGAGGAGGCGCTGTGCGGATACGCGCCGGTGCCCGAGCCACCGGGCTTGCGCGGTCCCGACGGGCAGCCCGGCCACGACGGGCGGCAGTTGGGTGCCGACGAGAGCTCCGGCGCCGCCGGGCGGCTCGGCGTCGATCCCGGATTCGCGGCCACCGAACAGCTCGGGCAGCGGGAGCAGTTCGCGCGGCCGGAGGCACCGGCCGGCCATGAGACACCGGAACTGCCGTACGATCCCGGGCCGACCGCGGGAGTGCCCGGAGCGCCGGGCCGGGCCGCGCTGGGCCCCGGCCGCGCGGCGGAGAGCCCTTACGACGACGGCACCTCGTCCGGTACGTCCGGCGCGATGCCGCGTCCGCACAGCGGTACGCCGGGAATCCCGGCGCCGTACGGCACGCGCGGCGCGCTGCCCGGCG
>NZ_FMDK01000573.1 GCF_900091995.1 Streptomyces sp. MnatMP-M17 | reverse complement strand
ACGGGCCTGTCGGCAGCCGCAAGCACCGGAGCAGCGGCGGCACCGGCCGCTACAGCGTCTTGCCCGTCGGCCCTGTCGGCCCTGCCTGTTCCGCCGGGTCCTCGGGCTCTGGCGTTGCCTTGCCGACGATCAGGCCGTCCGTGAAGCGGTCCACGCGGACCGTGTCGCCGTCGGTGATCTCGCCTGCGAGGATCTCCTTGGCGAGGCGGTCGCCGATGGCCGTCTGGACCAGGCGGCGCAGTGGGCGGGCGCCGTAGGCCGGGTCGTTGCCCTCGTCGGCCAGCCATTCCAGGGCCGCCGGGGTGACGTCCAAGGTGAGGCGGCGCTCGGCGAGGCGGCGGGCCAGGCGGTCGATCTGGAGCTTGGCGATATGCGCCAGATCGTCCTTGGTCAGGGCGGAGAAGACCACCAGATCGTCCAGACGGTTCAGGAACTCCGGCTTGAAGGAGGCCCTCACCACCTCCAGGACCTGCTGCTTCTTCGTCTCCTCGGTCGTGGTCGGCTCGACGAGGTACTGGCTGCCGAGGTTCGACGTCAGGACCAGGATGGTGTTGCGGAAGTCCACCGTCCGCCCCTGACCGTCCGTGAGCCTGCCGTCGTCCAGGACCTGGAGCAGGATGTCGAAGACCTCCGGGTGTGCCTTCTCCACCTCGTCCAGCAGGATGACGGAGTACGGGCGCCTGCGCACGGCCTCCGTGAGCTGGCCGCCCTCCTCGTAGCCGACATAGCCGGGAGGCGCGCCGACCAGCCGGGCCACCGAGTGCTTCTCGCCGTACTCGCTCATGTCGATACGGACCATGGCCCGCTCGTCGTCGAAGAGGAAGTCCGCGAGGGCCTTGGCCAGCTCGGTCTTGCCGACGCCGGTGGGACCGAGGAAGAGGAAGGATCCGGTGGGCCGGTCCGGGTCGGCGATCCCGGCGCGGGTACGGCGTACCGCGTCGGAGACCGCGCGTACCGCCTCCAGCTGGCCGATCAGCCGGGCGCCCAGCTCCTGTTCCATACGGAGCAGCTTCTGCGTCTCGCCCTCCAGCAGCCGCCCGGCCGGGATCCCGGTCCAGGAGCCGACCACATCGGCGATGTCGTCCGGGCCGACCTCCTCCTTGACCATCGTGTCCTTGGCGGCCTCCTGCTCGGCCGCCGCGGCCTCCTTCAGCTCCCGCTCCAGGCCCGGGATCTCCCCGTACAGCAGCTTGGACGCGGTGTCGAAGTCACCGTCGCGCTGCGCGCGCTCGGCCTGGCCGCGCAGATCGTCGAGACGTTCCTTCAGCTCACCGACGCGGTTGAGGCCCTGCTTCTCCTTCTCCCAGCGGGCGTTCAGACCGCGCAGCTCCTCCTCGCGGTCGGCGAGATCGCGGCGCAGCTTCTCCAGCCGCTGCTTGGAGGCCGGGTCGGACTCGTTCTTCAGCGCCAGTTCCTCCATCCGGAGGCGGTCGACGGCGCGCTGGAGCTCATCGATCTCCAGCGGCGAGGAGTCGATCTCCATCCGCAGCCGGGACGCGGCCTCGTCCACCAGGTCGATGGCCTTGTCCGGGAGGAAGCGCGAGGTGATGTAACGGTCGGAGAGCGCCGCGGCGGCGACCAGGGCCGCGTCCGCGATCTGTACCTTGTGATGCGCCTCGTACCGGCCCTTGAGCCCGCGCAGGATCGCGATCGTGTCCTCGACGGTGGGCTCGGCGACCAGCACCTGCTGGAAGCGCCGCTCCAGCGCCGCGTCCTTCTCGATCCGCTCGCGGTACTCGTCCAGCGTGGTCGCGCCGACCATACGCAGCTCACCGCGCGCCAGCATCGGCTTGAGCATATTGCCGGCGTCCATGGCGGAGTCGCCGCCGGCGCCCGCGCCCACGACGGTGTGCAGTTCGTCGATGAAGGTGATGATCTGTCCGTCGCTCGCCTTGATCTCGGAGAGGACGGTCTTGAGGCGCTCCTCGAACTCACCGCGGTACTTGGCACCGGCCACCATCGCGCCGAGGTCCAGCGAAACCAGCCGCTTGTTCTTGAGCGATTCCGGCACGTCGCCCTTGACGATCCGCTGTGCGAGTCCCTCGACCACGGCGGTCTTGCCGACGCCGGGCTCACCGATCAGCACCGGATTGTTCTTCGTACGGCGTGACAGCACCTGCACCACACGCCGGATCTCCTGGTCCCGGCCGATGACGGGGTCGAGCCTGCCCGCGCGGGCCGCGGCGGTGAAATCGGTACCGAACTTCTCCAGGGCCTTGTACTGGCCCTCCGGGTCGGGTGTGGTCACCCGGCGCCCTCCCCTTGCCTTCTCGAACGCGTCCAGCAGCTTCTTCGCGTCGGCGCCACGCCGGTCCAGCACCTCCCCGGCCTGTCCGCCCTTGGCCGCGATGCCGATGAGCAGATGCTCGGTGGAGAGATATTCGTCGCCCAGCTCCTTGGCCCGCTGGGCCGCGTCCGCGATGACGGCGAGCATCTCGCGGTTGGGCTGCGGAGGCGCGACGGTGGATCCGGCCACGCTGGGCAGCGCGGCGAGCACCTGCTCGGCACCGGAGCGTACCGCCACCTGGTCCACTCCGACGGCGGCCAGCAGATCGGTGACGTTCTCGTTGTCCCGGCCTTCGAGCAGCGACAGCAGCAGATGTGCGGGGGTCAGATCGGGATGGCCGGCCGCCACGGCGCGGTTGGTGGCGGCGTTGATCGCGTCCCGGCTCTTGTTGGTCAGCTCGGCGTCCACGTGCCCACTCTCCTCCTTGCATGTCCTTGCACAGGTCGTAAGTTCTCTGGCTTTGACTGAAGCAACATGCGCAAAGTTGAGTCTATTTCACTCAAGCCTGAACCGGGAGCCCGGTCCGCACCCGGTCCCGGCAGGTTTCGCCCACCTGGCGCCCTAGGCTTCCGGTATGTCCATCGACGTACGCGATCCCAGCCCCGATTTTCTCGCGTTCTGGCGCGAGCACCATGTGTGCACCCTGACCACACTCCGCCCGGACGGCACTCCGCATGTGGTGCCGGTGGGCGTGACGTACGACCCGGAGGCCGGGCTCGCGCGGATCATCACCAACAAACACAGCACCAAGGTCGCCAACATCCTGGCGGCCGGTCCTGAGGGCGCGCGGGTGGCGGTGTGCCAGGTCAAGCCCGGCCGCTGGGCGACGCTGGAGGGCCGCGCCACGGTCCGTACGGAGGCGGAGCTGGTGGCGGACGCGGTGAGCCGCTACGCGGAGCGGTACGGGCGTACTCCCACGCCCAACCCGGACCGGATCGTCATCGAGATCGCCCTGGACCGGGCGCTCGGCCGCGTGTGAGAACGCGCCGGCCTCAAGCCGTGACCGAACCCGGACAGCACAACGGCGCCATCGTGTTTCAGGTCCACGATGGCGCCGTTGTGTGGGGGAAGCGCCGGAGCGATTTACAACGACGGGGGAATCGCTCAGGCGCTGCGGGGGGTGGCGATGGTGGTCTTGGGTTCGACCAGTTGGTGGTCCCGTTGGTCGAGGTTCACGAAGATCATGTCGTAACGGATGGCACACCGGACCGGCTGCGGAGCCCCCCGCGGCCTCCGAAGGCAGCGGTAGGCACGGACGTCCTCGTCCTCCTCGCGTACGACGACGATCGGCTCGCCGAACAGGGTGACCATCAGCGAGTCGCCACGGTGAGGAATGGCCGTGACGAGATCGATGAAGTGCCACCCCGACCGGTAGGCCGAGGCCATCTCGCGCCGGAAGACCCGGTCGTCCGGCGGGACGGTCACGCGCTCGAGTCGGCCGATGCGGGGACCCGGCCGATTTGCGCCGGCGCCGCGTCCGAGCCGGTGCCCTTCGGAGCGATGTCCCAGCTGATGTCACCCGACTTCAGAACCTGGACACTCTGGACAGTGGATCCGGCAGGCGTGGAGTCCCAGCTGATGTCCCCCCCGACAGCCAGCGCGCCATAGGCCAGAGCCGCAGAGAAAGCAGTGGCAACCACCGCGCGAAGCATTCTCTTGTACATAGTCGGCTTCGTCCTCACTTGATGGATTCCTCTCCCCCGCCATGTAGACGATGTCTCACCCGGGCACGTCAACACCACCGGGACGAGGCATCATGTTCCTGTATGTTCAGGACCCTGGGGGGTGGAGATTTGCCCGCGAACGACTCAAAAACGACACATCCCCATGCCGTCACCGATATGTGTGATGACGGCAGGCGGCTTTACGCCAGTGCGCTGCGCTCCGGACGCATAGCCCGGAGCGAGGCCGCGGGGACTCCATGCCTCATGGAGTTCGCTCTTCTGCACCCCGATCCGGACGACGCCGACTGGCTTCGCCCTGTTCCGCCGTCCGCGGCGCTCGCCAAGCGCCTCCATCCGATCGAGCGGGAGATCCAGGAACGCCGGCACTTCGCCGTCGAACTGACCGACTCTTTCGAGCCGTTCATGACGATCAGCGCACAGGACCCGCCGACCACCCACGCGATCACGGTTCTGGAGGGCCTGAGCCGTATCAACGCGGCGCTCGACCTCTCCACCGCAGAGTGTCGTACAGAAGTACTGACAGTGCAGCCCGGCGGTGGCCGCAGCGAACACGCGCTGGCCGAAGCCCTGGAGCGGGGCCGCGATGTGGTCGACCGCGGCATCAGTCTGCGCACGCTGTACCAGCACACCGTCCGGCACAGCCAGGGCACGCTCGCATACGCGGAGCGGCTGGCCGAGGGCAAGGTCGAGATCCGGACGTTGGAAGAGCTGATCGAGCGTCTGATCATCTTCGACCGCACCGTCGCGTACATACCCGCGCGCTCCGACCGGCAGATAGCGCTGGAACTGCGCCATCCCGGGCTTGTCGACTATCTGGCGCAGGTCTTCGAACAGCTCTGGCGGCGCGCCACGCCTCTGACGGAGCAGGTCTCCTACGAGCCCACGCCCGACGGCATCACGGGCATCCAGCGGTCCATAGCGAAGCTACTGGTCGAGGGATATGTGGACGAGGCCATCGCGCGCCGGCTGGGGATGAACGTACGGACCTGCCGCGCGCACATCGCCAAGCTCGCGACGACCCTCGGCAGCGGCAGCCGCGCACAACTCGGCTATCTGGTGGCGCAGTCGGGAATCCTGAACGAGGAGGAGAGCTGATGCCGATGAGGGCGGAGGGCGCGGCAGGCGCAGAGGGTGCGCCCGGCGCACGGCCCTGAGAGGCGCTGTGCGCCCCGCACGCGGGCGCACAGCGGGGAAACGGAAAGGACCCCCACCCGATGGGTGAGGGTCCTCCACAAGGCTCCACACAGCTTCACACGGCTCCTGAGCGCCGCCGCACGCGCACGACCGGCGCACAACCCGCGCACCCGGCCCGCCAGTCACCGCATCTGGCTCGCCGGTGTCACTCAGTCCGTCGGCCGCTTCGGGCGCCAGACCACCAGCGCGCTCGCCTGCTGCACATCCTGATACGGCACCAGATCCCGCCGGTACGAGGCGTGCACCTGTGCCTCGCGCTGCCGCATCGCCGCCGCCGCGCCGTCCACCGCCGCCGAGAGCTCGGCGACCTGGGCCCGGAGCGCGGCGACCTCGTGCTCCAGTTCGATGATCCGCTTGATGCCGGCCAGATTGATCCCCTCGTCCTGCGACAACTGCTGCACCTGACGGAGCAGCTCGATGTCACGGGCCGAGTAGCGGCGCCCACGGCCCGCGGTGCGGTCCGGGCAGACCAGACCAAGGCGGTCGTACTGCCGGAGCGTCTGCGGATGCAGCCCGGAGAGCTGGGCCGCCACCGAGATGACATACACCGGCGTCTCCTCGGTGAGCTGGTACGGATTGCGCCGCCGGCCGTCCCTGTCCACCCTGTCCGCACCGTTCACCGGACTCACGCTCCCTTCGCCGCCTGGAACAGCTCCGCCCGCGGATCCTCGTCCGCGGTCGCCTTGCGGTAGGCCTCCAGCGCGTCACGTGCCTGCGCGCCGAGATCCCTGGGCACCACGACCTCGACCGTGACCAGCAGGTCGCCGCGGGTGCCGTCCTTGCGTACGGCGCCCTTGCCGCGGGCGCGCATCGTGCGGCCGTTGGGCGTGCCGGCGGGCAGCTTCAGGGTGACCGGCGGACCGCCCAGCGTCGGCACCTTCACCTCGCCGCCGAGCGCCGCCTCCGTGAAGGTGACGGGCACGGTGACCGTGAGATTGTCGTCCCTGCGGCCGAAGACCGGGTGGGCGTCCACATGCACGACCACATAGAGATCGCCCGCGGGACCGCCGCGCTCGCCGGGAGCGCCCTTGCCGCGCAGCCGGATCCGCTGGCTGTCGCTGACGCCCGCCGGAATCCGGACCTGCATCGTCCGCGAGGACCTGGCACGTCCGCTGCCCTTGCAGACCTCGCAGGGATCCTGGGCGATCAGCCCACGGCCCTTGCAGTCCACACACGGATCGGTCAGCGAGAATCCGCCACCGCTGCCGCGCGAGACCTGTCCGGTGCCCACACAGGTCGGGCAGACCCGCGGAGTGCCGTTCTTGTCGCCCGTGCCCGAACAGGCCTTGCAGGGCGCCTGGCTGGACATTCGCAGCGGGACCGTGGCCCCGTCGACCGCCTCGGTGAAGCTGAGCGTCACCTCGGACTCGATGTCCTGGCCGCGGCGCGGCTGCGTACGCGTGCCCGTCCCACCGCGGTTGAAGAGGCCGCCGAAGACATCGCCGAGCCCGCCGCCGAAGCCGCCGGCGCCCGGTCCCGTCTGCGTACCGCCCTGGCCGCCGCCGAAGAGATCGCCCAGGTCGAAGTTGAACGAGCCGTTGCCGCCCGCGCCGGGTCCCGGCCGGAATCCGCCGTTGCCGAAGAGGGCGCGCGCCTCGTCGTACTCCTTGCGCCGCTTGGGATCGCCGAGGACGTCATTCGCCTCGGAGACCTGCTTGAAGCGCTCCTCGGCCTTGGCGTCGCCCTTGTTGGCGTCCGGGTGGAACTCGCGCGCCAGCTTGCGGTACGCCTTCTTGATCTCCGCCTCGGTGGCGTCCTTGGGTACCCCGAGAACCTTGTAGTAGTCCTTCTCCACGAAGTCCTTCGTGCTCATTCCCGACGTCCCTCCTCTCCGCCACCCACACCGCTACCGCCACTGCTGCCGGGCGGTACGGCACCGCCCGGCGCCGCACCGCCGTCCGACGCCGCGTCAGCCCTCGTCCGGGCCACCGCTCTCCTTGTCGTTCGCCGACTCCGCCTGCTCGTCCGCGGACTTGGGCTGGGCCCCGGGCTGGGGCTCGGCCACCGCGACCCGGGCGGGCCGGATCGTCCGCTCGCCGAACCGGTACCCAGGCTGGAGGATCGCGACGCACGTCGTCTCCGTGACATCCGGCGCGTACGAGTGCATCAGGGCCTCGTGGACCGTCGGGTCGAAGGGCTCGCCCTCCGTACCGAACTGCTGGAGGCCCAGCTTCGCGACGACCGTCTCCAGCGACTCGGCCACCGACTTGAAGCCGCCGACCAGTTCCTCGTGGTCCCGCGCCCGGCCGATGTCGTCGAGCACGGGCAGCAGCTCGGTCAGCAGACTCGCCACCGCGATCTCCTTGACCGTGACGCGGTCGCGCTCCACCCGCCTGCGGTAGTTCTGATACTCCGCCTGAAGACGCTGGAGATCCATCGTGCGCTCGTTGAGCGCCATCCGGACCTGGTCGAGCTGTGCCTTCAGGGCTACTTCCTGTACGTCCCCGGCCGAGGCCGCCGGGCCCGGATCCTTGAGGGAGTCCGGCTCGGCGGCGCCCGGCGTGGCGTCGTCGTGGTTGGCGCCGGAGGGGACGTCGGGCTTCTCGTCGAAGCCCGGGGTCTCCTCGGTCACGCCGCACCGTCCTTCTTGGGCCTCTCGTCGTCCACGATCTCGGCGTCGACGACATCGTCGTCGGCCTGGGCCTGTCCGGCGCCCGCGGCGCCGTCGGCACCGCCCGCGGCGGCACTGGCCTGGGCGTCCGCGTACATCGCCTGGCCGAGCTTCTGGGAGACGGCCGCGAGCTTCTCCGTGGAGGTACGGATCTCCGCGGTGTCCTCGCCCTTGAGCTTCTCCTTCAGCTCGCCGACGGAGACCTCGACCTCGGCCTTGACGTCGCCGGGGACCTTGTCCTCGTTGTCCTTGAGGAACTTCTCCGTCTGGTAGACGAGCTGCTCGGCCTGGTTGCGCGTCTCGGCGGCCTCGCGGCGGCGGTGGTCCTCGTCCGCGTACTGCTCGGCCTCTTCGCGCATCCGGTTGACCTCGTCCTTCGGCAGCGAGGAGCCGCCGGTGACGGTCATCTTCTGCTCCTTGCCGGTGCCGAGGTCCTTCGCGGCCACATGCATGATGCCGTTGGCGTCGATGTCGAAGGCGACCTCGATCTGCGGCACACCGCGCGGGGCCGGCGGCAGACCGGTCAGCTCGAACATCCCGAGCTTCTTGTTGTACGCCGCGATCTCGCGCTCGCCCTGGTAGACCTGGATCTGCACCGACGGCTGGTTGTCCTCGGCCGTGGTGAAGATCTCCGAGCGCTTCGTCGGAATCGTCGTGTTCCGCTCGATGAGCTTGGTCATGATGCCGCCCTTGGTCTCGATGCCGAGGGACAGCGGGGTCACGTCGAGGAGCAGGACGTCCTTGACCTCGCCCTTGAGGACACCGGCCTGGAGCGCGGCGCCGATGGCGACGACCTCGTCCGGGTTGACGCCCTTGTTGGCGTCCCGCCCGCCGGTCAGCTCCTTGACCAGCTCCGCGACTGCGGGCATCCGGGTCGAGCCGCCGACCAGCACGACATGGTCGATCTCGGAGAGCTGGATCCCGGCGTCCTTGATGACGTTGTGGAACGGAGTCTTGCAGCGGTCCAGCAGGTCCGAGGTGAGCTGCTGGAACTGGGACCGGCTGATCTTCTCGTCCAGGTGCAGCGGGCCCTCGGCCGACGCCGTGATGTACGGAAGGTTGATCGTCGTCTCGGAGGACGACGACAGCTCGATCTTCGCCTTCTCCGCGGCCTCGCGGAGACGCTGGAGAGCCATCTTGTCCTTGGACAGGTCCACACCGTGGCCGTTGGCGAACTGCTTCACCAGGAAGTCGACGACGCGCTGGTCCCAGTCGTCACCACCGAGGTGGTTGTCACCGTTGGTGGCCTTCACCTCGACCACGCCGTCGCCGATCTCCAGCAGCGAGACGTCGAACGTGCCGCCACCGAGGTCGAAGACGAGGATTGTCTGGTCGTCCTTGTCGAGCCCGTAGGCCAGGGCGGCGGCCGTCGGCTCGTTGACGATACGGAGCACATTGAGGCCCGCGATCTCGCCGGCCTCCTTCGTGGCCTGGCGCTCCGAGTCGTTGAAGTACGCGGGGACGGTGATCACCGCGTCGGTGACCTTCTCGCCCAGGTACGACTCGGCGTCCCGCTTCAGCTTCTGCAGTACGAAGGCCGAGATCTGCTGCGGGTTGAAGTCCTTGCCGTCCAGATTGATCTTCCAGTCGGTGCCCATGTGGCGCTTGACCGACCGGATGGTCCTGTCGACGTTCGTAACCGCCTGGCGCTTCGCGACCTCGCCGACGAGCACCTCGCCGTTCTTGGCGAAGGCGACGACGGACGGCGTGGTCCTGGCGCCCTCGGCGTTGGTGATGACGGTGGGCTCGCCGCCTTCCAGAACGCTGACGACGGAATTTGTCGTGCCCAGGTCGATGCCGACCGCACGTGCCATTTCGATTCCTCCAACTGACTTGAGTGGAACAGGCTCAAGGATGCATCACAGATCCCGGAGAGTCAAAGGACCTGAGTCGAGTCGACTCAACTAATGTGCGGATGCCTTGCGCCCGGCGGGTTGCCCCCGGTTTGCGCGCCTCCTCCATGCGATCGTTCTGTATCAAATACCTCGAATGAGTCAAAAGCCATGTAAGCCTCAAAGAATCCGGAAAATAACAGAACGCACAGAAACGGTCAGGTGTGACCTTGAAGCGACGCATGATGTGGCGCCCGCAGCACCGCCTGGAACCCAAGCGCCTTCTGGATCTGACACTCGGCTCGGCCCTCTTGGTGCTGGCCGCGCCTCTGCTCACGGCAGCCGCCCTCGTCCTCGCACTGTCCCGGCCTGCCAACGGCGTTTTCCTGCGTGACTACCGCACAGGGCTCAACGGACGGCCCTTCATCCTGAGTTCCCTGGCCACCCGGCGATTCCGGCTGGATCTGCTCTCCCGGCTTCCCCATGTCGTACGAGGCGATCTGTCCCTGGTGGGGCCCGCGCCGCTGAAGGTCGGCTCCGCCGCCGGCGCGGCGCCGTGGCGACAGCTCGTACGGCCCGGTCTGACGGGCCTGGCGCAGGTGCGGCGGCACTCGCCGCTGCCATGGGACGAGGCACCACTGCTCGACCAGCACTATGTGGAACACCACTGGCTCGGACTCGATCTGGCGATCCTGGCCCATACGCTCCCGGCGCTCTGCAAGGCGCACACCCGGCGGCTCACACTGCGGCTTCCCTGGCAGTCCTCGCGGTCCGCGCAGGCCTCCCGGCGTCTGCCGCGACGCCTTCCGCGACGGCTGGCCCTGCCGTACTCCCGGTCGGACGCCTACTGGCTGGGCGCCGTACGACCGGACGCCGGGCTGCCGCACGCCAGACGCAGCCAGGCGACGAGTACGGGCAGACATCCGGTCGGGGCGCAGGCGGGAGCGCCCGCACCGGTGGGAGCGCCGGCCGGCAACGGGACCGCGGACAGAAGCGGGGACCCGAGTGGAAGCTGAGGCTCGGGAGGAAGTTGAGGCCCAGGTGGAAGCTGAGGCGCGGGTGGAGACTGGGTACTGACCACTGAGCGACACAGATCACCGGCTCCGCCGCTACATTGCGGCGGGATAAGTGGGTAACCTCAGCCACAGACCGATTAAGTTACCGCTTAGTAGTGTGCGGATTTCCCACCCTCGCAGGCCCGAGGAGCCCCCAAATGCAACTCGCCGCGATCACCGTGTCGCTGGTACTCGCCGTCGTCGGTGTCGCGCTGTTCGGCCGAGCCATCGCGCAGATCTACCGCTTCGTGAAGCTCGGCCAGGCCGTCCCCGCGGGCACGCGGACGGACGAACCGGCCCAGCGCACCCTGACGGTCGCCAAGGAGTTCCTCGGTCACACCCGGATGAACCGCTGGGGTGTCGTCGGTGTGGCGCACTGGTTCGTCGCGGTCGGCTTCTTCACGCTCGTACTGACCTTGGTGAACGCCTTCGGGCAGCTCTTCAGGGCCGACTGGCTGCTGCCGGTCATCGGCGACTGGACTCCGTACGAGGTCTTCGTCGAGCTGATCGGTCTGCTGACGACGCTCGGCATCCTGACGCTGATCGTCATCCGTCAGCTCTCGCTGCCCAGCCGGGCCGGCCGCAAGTCACGCTTCGCGGGCTCCAACTTCGGGCAGGCGTACTTCGTAGAGGCCGTCATCCTGATCATCGGTGTGGCGATCCTCGTCCTGCGCGGTCTGGAGGGCGCGCTGCACCACGCGGACTCGTACCAGGCGGCGTATCTCGTCTCGTATCCGCTGGTCGCGGCGTTCAAGGGACTCGGTCTCGGCACTCTCCAGAATCTGGTCTATCTGGTCGCGATGATCAAGATCGGGACGTCCTTCGTCTGGATGATCACGGTCGCGCTCAAGACCGACATGGGTGTGGCCTGGCACCGCTTCCTCGCCTTCCCGAACATCTGGTTCAAGCGCGAGGCCGACGGCTCCACGGCGCTCGGCGCGCTGCTGCCGATGACCAGCGGCGGCAAGGAGATCGACTTCGAGGACCCTGGCGAGGACGACGTCTTCGGTGTCTCCCAGATCGAGCACTTCTCCTGGAAGGGCATCCTCGACTTCTCCACCTGTACGGAGTGCGGTCGCTGCCAGTCGCAGTGCCCGGCCTGGAACACGGGCAAGCCGCTCTCGCCCAAGCTGCTGATCATGTCGCTGCGCGACCACGCTCACGCCAAGGCGCCGTATCTGCTGGCCGGTGGCGGCAAGACCATGGAGGGCGAGGAGAAGGCCTCCGCGGAGCAGTTGGCCGGTGTGCCGGCCGCGGCCCTCGCGGAGGCCGAGCGCCCGCTGATCGGGACGCTGGAGACCGCGTCCGACAGCGGCTTCGCCGTGGGCGGCGTCATCGATCCGGATGTGCTCTGGTCCTGCACCACCTGCGGTGCGTGCGTGGAGCAGTGCCCGGTCGACATCGAGCATGTCGACCACATCGTCGATATGCGCCGGTACCAGGTGATGATCGAGAGCGCCTTCCCGAGCGAGGCCGGGACGATGCTCAAGAACCTGGAGAAGAAGGGCAATCCCTGGGGTCTGGCCAAGAAGCAGCGTCTGGAGTGGACGAAGGAGGTCGACTTCGAGGTACCGGTCGTCGGTAAGGACGTCGAGGATCTCTCGGAGGTCGACTACCTCTACTGGGTCGGCTGCGCGGGCGCGCTGGAGGACCGGGCCAAGAAGACCACCAAGGCCTTCGCCGAGCTGCTGCACATCGCGGGCGTCTCGTTCGCGATCATGGGCGGCGACGAGAAGTGCACGGGCGACTCGGCCCGCCGGCTGGGCAATGAGCCGCTGTTCCAGCAGCTCGGCCAGGAGAATGTCGCGATGCTGAACATGGCGTTCGGCGAGTCCCTCGACGAGGACGGCAAGGTCGACGCCGCGACGAAGAAGCCCAAGGGGTCCAAGAAGATCGTCGCGACCTGTCCGCACTGCTTCAACACGATCGCGAACGAGTACCCGCAGCTCGGCGGTGAGTACGAGGTCATCCACCACACCCAGTTGCTCCAGCACCTCGTGGACGAGGGCAAGCTGGTGCCCGTGACACCGGTCGAGGGACTCATCACGTACCACGATCCCTGCTATCTCGGCCGCCACAACAAGGTCTACACACCGCCGCGCGAGATCATCGCGAAGGTGCCCGGCCTGCGGAACGAGGAGATGCACCGCCACAAGGAGCGCGGCTTCTGCTGTGGCGCGGGCGGCGCACGGATGTGGATGGAGGAGCGGATCGGCAAGCGCATCAACAACGAGCGGGTGGACGAGGCGCTTTCGCTGAATCCGGACATCGTCTCGACGGCGTGCCCGTTCTGTCTGGTGATGCTGACCGACTCCGTCAACGGGAAGAAGAACGAGGGGCAGGCGAAGGAGTCGCTCCAGGTGGTGGATGTGGCGCAGCTGCTGCTCGACTCGGTACGGACGCCCGCGGGCCCGGCCGGGTCGGAGGAGCGGGAGAGCGCGCCGGATCCGGAGCCGGAGCCGGTGAAGTAGCCCTGCGCACAAGCCCGTAGTGGGTGGGAACAGCCGGACCTGTCTGGGAGTCAGGTCCGGCTGTTTCTGTTGGAGCGCCGCCCGCGCTTTCTGTCGAAGCGTCGCTCGCGTTCGCTCGCGCTCGTTCGCTCTCGTTCACTCTCGCTTGTTTGCTTTCGTTCTACGGTCGTACGAGAGCATCATGTGTGCCTGGTTGTACGGATGGGCTGTACGGGACGGATGGGGCGAGGTCGGTCGTGCGGATACGCATCGCGAGAACGTTCGTCGCGGGAACTGTGGGGAACGCCGGTGTCTGCGCCCTCGTCTGTACGGCGATGCTGCTGGCGGGATGTACGGCCGGGCCGGACCAGCCCGCCGGGAGCGGGAGGACGAAGGCCAAGAACGGCGACACGGCCCCGTTGACGGGCAAGGCCGGTGCCGTACGCCGCCCGGTCCCGCCCGGCCGGGGCAGCCGCCTCCCGGACGACTTCAACGGCGACGGCCACCGTGATCTCGTACTGAACGACCTGGTCAAGGCGCCGGGCGACTCGTACGGCGATGACGCGGGCATCGGGATCGTGTACGGAACGGCCGGGGGCGGCGGCAAGGGCGCTTCGGGCCGGGGGAAGGCTTCCGGGGCCGACGCCGGTATCGGCGCCGATATCGGCGCCGGTATCGATCCTGCGACACGTCAGACCATCAGTCCGCGTACGCACGGTGCCCGGGTGGCGGGCGTGCTCCCGGCCGCGTTCGACGCGGAGGCGGCGTGCGATCTGGATCAGGACGGGTTCGGCGATCTGATCATCGCCACGGATCCGCCGTACGACGGCAACGGTATGCCGCCCGTACCGCTCCAGATCCTCTTCGGCGGCCCCACCGGACTGGACGGCAGGGCGGTGGTCCTCCAGATACCGGGCAAGGCGCGCTTCGGCAACGAATGGCCCGACCACCCGGTCTGCGGCGACTTCGACGGCGACGGAAAGGTGGATCTCGCGGTCACCGCGAGCGCGGGTCAGGTGAGTTTCCTCCGTGGCCCGTTCAGCCGGACCGGCGCTCCGCGCGCCGCCTCGGCACCGATCCCAGGCGGCGGCCCGGTCCTCGAAGCGCCCGCGCCTGCGGCGGGTGGCG
>NZ_FMDK01000571.1 GCF_900091995.1 Streptomyces sp. MnatMP-M17 | reverse complement strand
GGCGGGCCAGGTCCACGCGGCGCGCCTCGCGCTGGCGCTTCATGGCCGTCTTGCGGTCGGTCGGCGTCGTGGAGGCACGACGCCGCTGCGTCTGCGCCTCACTCCGCTTGGGAGTCGGGCGGCCCTTGGGGGCCTGCGGGTCGCGGGGCTGCGTGGAGGAGTCCGGCGTCACCTGGGTGGCGGGGGCCTTCTCTTCTTTGGAACGGCTACGGAACACAAAGCCCAAGGGTACGGGGTGTCGTGGTTGGACCCCACCCCGCCGGGGAACGATCCCGCAACGGCCCGCGTCCTTACCTAGGACAGTGCGACCGTACCGGGACAGAGAGGACGCGGTCGGCGCTCTCCCTGATGGTCATCTACTCCTTGCGCCGGAGCAGGGGCCGGGAGCAGTCGTCCTTGGGGAGGAGCGCATCCGCACTCGAACAGTGCGGTAATAGAGGCAGGGCCCGTACTGTGGGTTCTGTTGGAGTGCTGGAAGCGGAGTCCGTCAGAAGGGGGCGCGCGAAGCCCATGAGCGGTGTCATGAAACGTATGGGGATGATCTTCCGCGCGAAGGCGAACAAGGCCCTCGACCGGGCCGAGGATCCGCGCGAGACCCTTGACTACTCGTACCAGAAGCAGCTTGAGCTGCTCCAGAAGGTACGCCGCGGGGTCGCCGATGTGGCGACGTCCCGCAAGCGGCTGGAATTGCAGCTCAACCAGTTGCAGGGCCAGTCGACCAAGCTGGAGGACCAGGGCCGCAAGGCGCTGGCGCTCGGCCGGGAGGATCTGGCGCGCGAGGCGCTCTCCCGCCGTGCGGCGCTCCAGCAGCAGGTCACCGACCTGGAGACACAGCACCAGACCTTGCAGGGTGAGGAGGAGAAGCTGACGCTCGCCGCGCAGCGCCTCCAGACCAAGGTCGACGCCTTCCGTACGAAGAAGGAGACCATCAAGGCCACCTACACCGCGGCGCAGGCCCAGACGCGGATCGGAGAGGCCTTCTCGGGCATCTCCGAGGAGATGGGCGACGTCGGCATGGCGATCCAGCGGGCCGAGGACAAGACCGCGCAGCTCCAGGCGCGGGCCGGCGCGATCGACGAGCTGCTGGCCTCCGGCGCGCTGGACGACCACTCCGGGATGGCGAAGGACGACATCGCCGCCGAGCTGGACCGGATCTCCGGCGGTACGGATGTCGAGCTGGAGCTTCAGCGGATGAAGGCGGAGCTGGCGGGCGGTTCGGCGCCGAAGCAGGCGATCGAGTCCGGTTCCGCCGAGCCAGAGGACGCCCCGCCGAATCTGGGCAAGTTCGACAAGCAGTGATCCGGCAGTCCCGGCAGTAGGGACCGAGCAGTAGGGACTCGTCATGATCGTACGGATCATGGGGGAGGGCCAGGTGAAGCTGGCGGACAGCCACTTCGCCGAACTGGAAACGCTCGACGACGAACTGCTCGCCGAGGTCAGGGGCGGCGACGAGGACGGCTTCCGCCGTACCTTCCACGCCCTCCTGGCCACGGTGCGCGAGCTCGGCGAGCCGCTGCCGGACGACGCCCTGGAGCCGTCCGAGCTGATCCTGCCCGCGCCGGGCGCGACCTTGGAAGAGGTCCGCGCGCTGCTCGACGACGAGGGCCTGATCCCTTCGGTCCGGCCCTGATCCGCCGCTCGGTCCGGCCCGGTCTCCCGGACCGGAGCGCCTCTTTCGCACGTTCCGCACTTCTCACACTCCAGCGTCTCCCTGTGCCCCGCGCCACCGACGGCGCGGGGCACTCGCCGTCCCGGGCACCTCAGGCCGTCGCCGCACGCCGTACCGTTGACGGCGCCCCGTACCGTTGCTTGACGTGACATCCCTCGGAACCGCGGTCGCGCGGACGCGATGCTGGACACGCGCGCACACGCGCGCGTCCGACGGAGCTCTCGCCGCCGCCGTCCTCGTCTGCATGATCGTCGGATCGTTCGCGGAACCGCCCGGCGGTCACAACGGCCCGAGCTTCGGTACCCGTACGCCCGGCGCCCTCAGCGTCGTCCTGATGGTGCTCGCCGCGGGCGCGCTCGTCTTCCGCCGCCGCGCGCCCATGTCCGTACTGCTGTGCACCGGCGCCACGACCGTCCTCGAACTGATGGTGGTCCAGCCGCCCGCGCCCGTCGTCCTCAGTACCGTCATCGCGCTCTACACCGTCGCCGCGCACACCGACCGGCCCACCACCTGGCGCGTCGGGATCGCCACCATGGCCGTGCTCACCGCCGTCGCCATGGTCTTCAGCGCCGGTGTCTGGTATGCCCAGGAGAATCTGGTGATCTTCGCCTGGACCGGGATGGCGGGCGCCGCGGGCGATGCCGTACGCAGCCGCCGCGCCTTCATCCACGCCATACGCGAGCGCGCCGAGCGCGCCGAGCGCACCCGTGAGGAGGAGGCCCGCCGCCGGGTCGCCGAGGAGCGACTGCGGATCGCCCGCGATCTGCACGATGTCGTCGCCCACCACATCGCGCTGGTCAATGTGCAGGCCGGTGTCGCCTCGCATGTCATGGACAAGCGTCCCGACCAGGCCAAGGAGGCCCTCGCGCATGTACGGGAGGCCAGCCGCTCCGCGCTCAGCGAGCTGCGGGCCACCGTCGGGCTGCTCCGGCAGTCCGGTGATCCCGCGGCCCCCACGGAACCGGCCCCGGGCCTCCAGCATCTCGACGGGCTCCTCGACACCTTCCGCAACGCGGGACTGCCCGTACGGTTCGCCGCGAACGGCACGGACCATCCCGCCCGGCTGCCCGCCGCCGTCGACCTCGCCGCGTACCGGATCATCCAGGAGGCCCTGACCAATGTGCGCAAGCACGCGGGTCCCGGCGCCAAGGCCGAGGTCAGCGTCGTGCGGGTGGGCGCCACCGTGGAGATAACGGTGCTGGACGACGGCGAAGGCACCGGCGAGCCCGCCGACGGCGGCGGCCACGGTCTGCTCGGTATGCGCGAGCGTGTCACCGCGCTCGGCGGCACGCTCACCGCGGGACCCCGCTACGGCGGCGGCTTCCGCACCCAGGCGATACTGCCCGTGAAGACCCCGGCGGGGGACACGGCGCGTTCCGGGGAAGGCATATCAGGCATATGACGATCAGAGTGCTGCTCGCCGACGACCAGACACTGCTGCGCAGCGCGTTCCGTGTGCTGGTGGACTCGGAGCCCGACATGGAGGTCGTCGGAGAGGCCGCCGACGGCGCCCAGGCCGTGGCACTCGCCCGCTCCGCCCGGCCCGATGTCGTACTGATGGACATCCGGATGCCCGGTACGGACGGTCTGGCCGCCACCCGTACGATCAGCGCCGATCCGGAGCTCGCCGGAGTCCGGGTCGTCATGCTGACCACTTTCGAGGTGGACGAGTATGTCGTGCAGTCGCTGCGCGCCGGGGCCTCCGGCTTTCTCGGCAAGGGCGCGGAGCCCGAGGAGCTGCTCAACGCCATCCGGATCGCTGCGGCCGGCGAGGCCCTGCTGTCGCCCGCCGCGACCAAGGGTCTGATCGCCACCTTCCTCGCGCAGAGCGGCACGGCGTCCGACGGCCGGGACCCGGCCGTCAACGCTGAGCGGCTGACGGCCCTCACCGGACGCGAGCGCGAGGTCCTCGTCCTGGTCGCGGGCGGCCACTCCAACGACGAGATCGCGGAGCGTCTGGCGGTCAGCCCGCTGACCGTCAAGACCCATGTGAACCGCGCCATGGCAAAACTGGGCGCCCGTGACCGTGCCCAATTGGTGGTAATCGCGTACGAATCGGGCCTGGTACGCCCAAGGGTGGAGTGAACACCCACCCTCGCGTACTCCAGGCGCGGTATGCGGCGGATAAGGAAATGGACCTGGGGCCTACGCGTCCACCCCTTCGGATGGCAGATCGTATAGAGGGGCCGTAATCCCAGGCGTTTCGTTCCGCAGCCTTTCCGTATCCCTTCCGCATCCGTCCGTCGACGGGCGACCCATAGGGCGCTCCGTAGCCGGACAGCCCAGGGACGGGCACCCGGAGACGGGTCGCCGCGCCACATCTGCCGCGTCCACCTCAGACCTGCCGCGTACACCACAGAAGAGAGACCCCAATGTCCTGGCTGTCCAGATTCAGCCTCGCGCAACGGGCCCTGATAGGGCTGATGTCGATCATCGCGATCGTCTTCGGAGCGATCGCGATACCGCAGCTCAAGCAGCAGCTCCTGCCCTCCATCGAACTCCCGATGGTCTCGGTGCTCGCGCCGTACCAGGGCGCCTCACCCGATGTGGTCGAGAAGCAGGTCGTCGAGCCTCTGGAGAACTCGCTCAAGGCCGTCGACGGCATCAGCGGCATCACCTCCACGGCCAGCGAGGGCAACGCCCTGATCATGGCCAGCTTCGACTTCGGGAGCGAGGGCACCAAGCAGCTCGTCGCCGATGTCCAGCAGGCCGTGAACCGCGCCCGCGCCCAGCTTCCGGGCGATGTCGACCCGCAGGTCGTGGCCGGCTCGACCGACGACATCCCGACCGTCGTCCTCGCCGTCACCTCCGACAAGGACCAGCAGGCGCTCGCCGACCAGCTGGAGCGCACCGTCGTACCGTCCCTGGAGGACATCGACGGTGTCGGACAGGTCACCATCGACGGTGTCCGCGACCTCCAGGTCTCCGTCACTCCCGACGACAAGAAGCTCGCCGCGGCGGGTCTGAACACCATGGCCCTTTCCGAGGCGCTCAGGACGAACGGCGCCGCGATCCCCGCGGGTTCGTTCTCCGAGGACGGCAAGAGCCGTACGGTCCAGGTCGGCGGCGGATTCACCTCGATCGAGCAGATCCAGGACCTGCGGATCATCCCTCAGGGCGGCCGGCCCGGCGCCGCGCCCGCGAAGCCCGTACGCCTCGGTGACATCGCCACCGTCGAGCAGACGCCGTCCGCCGCGACGTCCCTGACGCGTACGAACGGCAAGCCCAGCCTCGCGGTCATGGCCACCATGGACAACGACGGCAGCGCCGTCGCCATCTCCAACGCGGTCAAGGACAAGCTGCCCGACCTCCGCAAGGACCTCGGCTCCGGCGCCACGCTCACCGTCGTCAGCGACCAGGGCCCGGCCGTCTCCAAGTCGATCTCAGGACTGACCACCGAGGGCGCGCTCGGTCTGCTCTTCGCCGTGATCGTGATCCTGGTCTTCCTGGCCTCGATCCGCTCCACGCTGGTCACCGCGGTCTCCATCCCGCTCTCCGTCGTGCTGGCGCTGATCGTGCTGTGGACGCGTGACCTCTCGCTCAACATGCTCACGCTCGGCGCGCTGACCATCGCGATCGGCCGGGTCGTCGACGACTCGATCGTCGTCCTGGAGAACATCAAGCGGCACCTCGGCTACGGCGAGGAGCGCGAGAGCGCCATCCTCACCGCGGTCAAGGAGGTCGCGGGCGCGGTCACCTCGTCCACTCTCACCACCGTCGCGGTGTTCCTGCCGATCGGTCTGGTGGGCGGCATGGTCGGTGAGCTGTTCGGCTCGTTCTCGCTGACGGTGACGGCGGCGCTGCTCGCCTCGCTGCTGGTCTCGCTGACCGTGGTGCCGGTGCTCTCGTACTGGTTCCTGCGCGCGCCCAAGGAGACCGAGGGCGTCGGCGCGGAGGAAGCGCGCCGCCAGGCCGAGGAGAAGGAGGCCCGCAGCCGGCTCCAGCGCATCTACGTACCGGTGCTGCGCTTCGCGACGCGCCGTCGGCTGACCAGCGTCGGCATCGCGGCCGTGGTCCTGCTCGCCACCTTCGGCATGGCTCCGCTGCTCAAGACCAACTTCTTCGACCAGGGCGAACAGGAGGTCCTCTCCATCAAGCAGAAGCTGGCCCCGGGCACCAGCCTGGAGGCCGCCGACGCCTCCGCGAAGAAGGTCGAGACGGTCCTCGCCGGCATCGACGAGATCAAGGACTACCAGGTCACCGTCGGCTCCTCCGGCTTCATGGCGGCCTTCGGCGGCGGTACGGGCGCCAACCAGGCGTCGTACCAGGTGACCTTGGACGACAACGCGTCGTTCGACAAGACGCAGGACCGGATCGAGAAGGAGCTGGCCGGGCTCGACGGCATCGGCGAGACGACGATCTCGGCGGGCGACGGCTTCGGCAGCCAGGATCTGAGCGTCGTGGTCAAGGCCGCCGACGCGGCCACGCTGCGTACGGCGGCGGACGAGGTACGGGACGCCGTCGCGGACCTCAAGGACGTCACCGATGTCCAGAGCGATCTCTCGCAGAGCATCCCGCGTATCTCGGTCACGGCCAACTCCAAGGCCGCGGACGCCGGATTCAGCGATGCCACGCTGGGCGTCGCCGTCGGCCAGGCCGTACGCGGCACGGCCTCCGGCAAGGCGATCCTGGACGACACCGAGCGCGACATCGTCATCACCTCCGCCAAGCCGGCCAAGACGATCGCCGAGCTGAAGAACCTGCCGCTCGGGCCGGTCAAGCTCGGTCAGATCGCCGACGTGAAGCTGGTTCCCGGACCGGTCTCGATGACGCGGATCGACGGCTCGCGCGCCGCGACGGTCACGGCCAGGCCCACCGGTGACAACACCGGCGCGGTCAGCGCCTCGCTCCAGTCGAAGATCGACGCGCTGGATCTGCCGGAGGGCGCGACCGCGTCCATCGGCGGAGTCTCGCAGGACCAGGGCGACGCGTTCGTACAGCTCGGTCTGGCCATGCTGGCGGCCATCGCGATCGTCTTCATGCTGCTGGTCGCGACCTTCCGCTCGCTGATCCAGCCGCTGATCCTGCTGGTCTCGATCCCGTTCGCGGCCACGGGCGCGCTCGGGCTGCTGATCGTGACCGGTACGCCGATGGGCGTCCCGGCGATGATCGGCATGCTGATGCTGATCGGCATCGTGGTGACCAACGCGATCGTGCTGATCGACCTGATCAACCAGTACCGCAGGCAGGGCCTGAGCGTGGTCGAGGCGGTCGTCGAGGGCGGCCGTCACCGGCTCCGCCCGATCCTGATGACGGCCCTGGCGACCATCTTCGCGCTGCTGCCGATGGCGCTGGGCATCACGGGCGAGGGCGGCTTCATCGCCCAGCCGCTCGCGGTCGTGGTGATCGGCGGTCTGGTCTCTTCGACGCTGCTGACGCTGCTGCTCGTACCGACGCTGTACGCGATGGTGGAGCTGCGCAAGGAGCGCCGCGCGAAGAAGAAGGCGGCGAAGCGGCAGGCGAGGTCGGGCGGTACGGCCGGTACGGGTGGCGCACCGGCCAACGAACCGGCTCCGGAACCGGCCGGTGTCTGACAACTGACGTCTGACAACTGACGTCTGACATCTGAATACCGTCGCCCTGGAGCGCCCGCGATATGCGGGCCGCTCCGGGGCGACGGCTTTTTGTGGGTAAGGATCGTTGCGCCGGCGTTCACGATCCCCTCATGTTCGGGCTTCGTACGCGCTGGACCCTGTGACTTAGCGTCAACGAGTCCAATTCGCCCGAAGCAGACGAGGTTCAGATGTCCCTCTGGCATGCATTCGCTGCCCTGGCCGTTGTGCCGGCGCTCTCCCTCCCGGCGACCGCCGAGGCCACCACGGCCCGCGGTCACCACGATCACGTACCGCCGCAGAAGACGCACTTCGACCTCCAGGCCCACCGCGGCGGCCTCGGTCTGACCACCGAGGAGTCCCTGGAGGGCTTCGGCAAGGCGCTGCGCCTCGGGGTGAGCACGCTGGAGCTGGACACCCATGTCACCAAGGACCAGAAGGTCGTCGTCACCCACGACCGGCAGATCAGCGCCCAGAAGTGCAAGGACACCGGGCCGGTCGCGCCGGGTGACCCGATGTACCCGTACGTCGGCAAGTACATCAAGGACCTGACGCTGGCCCAGATCAGGACCATGGACTGCGGCTACCAGCAGCTGCCCGGCTATCCCGAGCAGGAGCAGATCAAGGGCTTCCGGATGGTGGAGCTGAAGGACGTCCTCAACCTGGTCAAGAGCTACAAGGCCAAGCAGGTCAAGCTGAACATCGAGACCAAGGTGGAGGCCGGCGCGCCCGAGCAGACCGCTCCGCGCGAGCTGTTCGTCCGCCGTGTTTACGAGGAGATCCACCGCTCGGGCATCGAGAAGCAGGTCACCATCCAGTCCTTCGACTGGGGCGCGCTGAAGGAGATGCACAAGCTGGCGCCGAAGTACCCGCTGGTGGCGCTGACGAACTACGACTTCCTCCAGGTCGGCAAGCCGGGCGCCTCCCCGTGGCTCGGCGGCATAGACGCCGACGACTACGACGGCGACTTCGTCAAGGCCGCCTCCGCCATCCCCGGTGTCACCGCGCTCTCGCCGAACTACGGCTTCCCGCAGAACGGCACGATCGCGGACCCGAACTTCCGCTTCTACCCCGACAAGAAGATGATTTCCGACGCCCACAAGCGCGGTCTGAAGGTCATCCCGTGGACGTGTGACGATCCCGCCACGATCGAGGCGCTGATGGACATGGGCATCGACGGCATCATCACCGACTATCCCGACCGCGTGCGCGACATCATGGCCGAGCGCGGTATGCGCCTGCCGAAGGCGTACCGGGCGCCGCGGCACTGAGGGCGGGCGCGGGTGCGGGCGGGGGCCAGGTGATAGGCGCGTGAGCGCCGGCAGCGGGTCTGTCCGGTCTGCCCAGTCGTCCCGGCCGCGAGTCAGGGCTGGATGTTCTCCAGGTCCTCCAGAAGGCTGGGGTGCTTCGGTTCCCAGCCGAGGGCCTGCCGGGTGTGTGTGCTGGACGAGGGCTGGTCGGCCGCGAAGATCGGGCCGAGAGGGCCGTAGGTCTCCGATGGCACCGACTCGACCGGCAGGCCCAGCCGTCGGCCGATGACCGCGGCGATGTCGCGGACCTTGTCTCCCTCGTCGGCCACGGCGTGCCAGGCGGTCCCGGCCGGCGCCGTCTCCAGGGCGAGCCGGAGGAGGACTGCCGCGTCGAGCGCGTGCACGGCCGGCCAGCGCTGTGCGCCGTCGCCCGGGTAGCCGGACACTCCGGTCTGGCGTGCGATGCCGGTCAGCAGACCGGCGAACCCGCCCGTGCCCTGGTTGTGGACCGTGCGCGGCAGGCGTACGGCCGTGCTCCGCACTCCGCGCGAGGCCAGGCCCAGGACCGCCGTGACCGCGCGGCCGCGACCACCGACCGGCCCGTCGGTCGGCACCGGGTCGGCCTCGGTGGAGACGCGGCCGGGCGCATAGGGCGTACCCGAGACGGTGACGAAGGGGCGGTCGCTGCCGACGAGTTCCTCGCCGAGGGCCGCGAGGGCGGCGCTTTCCTCGGCGACCGCCCTTGCGAGGGCCTCGGGGCTGCTGAAGTCGTTGGCGAATGCCAGGTGGATCACGCCGTCGGCCTGAGCGACGCCGGCGCGAAGGACGTCCAGGTCGGCGAGGCCTCCCCGGAGCGGCTCGGCGCCGGCGACCTCGGCGGCCAGCGCGGACGCGTCGGAGCGGGCGAGCGCGAGGACGGTGTGGCCGTTGCCGAGCAGTTCGGCGACGACGGCGGAACCGATCAGACCGGTGCCACCGGTGACAAAGACATGCATGGAACTCTCCCGCAAGTGATGGGACTCTTGTCCCGTCACCATAGCAGGGTGATGGGACAAGAGTCCCATCGCATATGATGGACCCATGGGTCGATGGGAACCAGGCGCGCGCGAGCGCCTTGTCGTGGCTGCCGTCGATCTGTTCACCGAGCAGGGATACGACGCCACGACGGTCGCGCAGATCGCCGAGCGCGCCGGAGTCACCAAAAGCACCTTCTTCCGGCACTTCCCCGACAAGCGCGAGCTGTTGGTGGCCGGACAGGAGACGCTGAGTCGGCTACTGGCCGAGGGGATCGCCGAGGCGCCCGCTGACGCCGGCCCGCTTGAGGCGGTCGCGGCCGGTCTTGAGCGCGCCTCCAGCGCGATGGGCGCCATGAATCGCGAGTTCGCCCCTCGCCTGAAGGCGGCCGTCGCCGCCAGCGCCGAGCTTCAGGAGCGCGACGCCCTCAAAAGCGTCAGCCTCGCGGCCGCGATGACAACCGCCCTGATCGCCCGCGGCGTACCCGATCCGACCGCGGCTCTCGCGGGCGAGCTGGGCGTCCTCGCCTTCAAACGGGGCTACGCCGAATGGTCCGAGGGCGACCATGACGCCAACGACGAACTCGCCGGATACGCCCTGGCGGCCCTGGAGGAACTGCGCGCGGCGAGCGCATCACTGGGCTGACCGCGTGGCGGGTGCGGGTGCTTTCCCGGCCTGCGGGCTGGTGGGTGGTGTGCGCGGGAGTGGGGTGGGGTGGTGGCGCGTGGGTTTGGCGTCTGGCCGCCGTCTGTTGGTTGGGGTTCAGGAC
>NZ_FMDK01000569.1 GCF_900091995.1 Streptomyces sp. MnatMP-M17 | reverse complement strand
CACCGTCGTACCCCGGCGCGGGCCGCCCCGGCTCCGCGCCCGCCCCGAACGGGACCAGGCGCGGCGCGCATACCGGCACCCACCGTCCCGAGGAGATTCCCATGACCGCATTCCCCGAACTGCCCTCGCTCCAGGCCGAGCAGCCGTCCGTCCTCAAGCTGAGCCCGCTGCTGCGCGACCTCCAGGCCAGCGCTCCGGTCCGCAGGGTGCGTACGCCGGCGGGCGACGAAGGCTGGCTGGTGACCCGGCACGCCGAGCTCAAGGAGCTGCTCCGCGACGAGCGGCTGGGACGCGCCCATCCGACGCCCGCCTCCGCGCCGCGCTATGTGCAGAACCCTTTCCTGGACATGCTCGTCTCGGACGACTTCGAGCTGGCCCGGAAGCTGCACACCGAGACCCGCGCGCTGCTCACGCCCAACTTCTCCGCCCGGCGCGTGCTCGATCTGATGCCGAAGGTCGAGGCCATCGCGGAAGGCGTGCTGGAGAGCTTCCTCGCCCAGGGACCGCCCGCCGATCTGCACGGCGGATTCTCGCTGCCGTTCTCCCTGGCCGTCCTCTGCGAACTCATCGGTGTGCCCGCCGAGGACCACGGCCGGCTGGTCGCCCTGCTCTCGCGGATGGGCGGTCTTGACGATCCGGACGGTGTCCAGGACGGACAGCAGGATCTCTTCGGCTATCTGGTGGAGCTGGCCGGCCGCAAACGGGCCGAGCCCGGTGACGATGTGATCTCCCGGCTCTGCGCGAGTGAGCCCTCGGACGAGCGCATCGGTCCCATCGCGGCCGGAGTGCTGTTCGCCGGTCTTGAGGCCGTCGCCAGCCATGTCGACCTGGGAATCGTGCTGTTCACCCTCTATCCCGACCAGCGCGACGCGGCGCTCGGCGATCCCAGGCTGATGGCGGGCGCGGTGGAGGAGATCCTCCGCTCGGCCAAGGCAGGAGGATCGGTTCTGCCGCGCTATGCGGGCGAGGATGTCGAGATCGGCGGTGTGACCATACGCGCCGGTGATCTGGTGCTGCTGGACTTCACTCTGTCCAACTTCGACCGTCAGGTCTTCGACGAGCCGGAACTGTTCGACATCACGCGCTCGCCCAATCCGCATCTGACGTTCGGTCATGGGATGTGGCACTGCATCGGCGCGCCGCTGGCCCGGATGCAGCTCAGGACGGCGTACACCCTGCTCTTCACACGTCTGCCCGGACTGCGTCTCGCGCTCCCGGTGGAGCGGCTCCAGGTGCTGGGCGGCCGGCTCTCCGCCGGTCTCACCGAGCTGCCGGTCACCTGGTAGCGAGCCGCGGAAAGCCCAGCGAGCCGCGGAAAGCCCGCAGCACGGAACACGGAGCACATGCACACGGAACACGGCAGCACGTGAACGGGCTCTGTCCCCAACGCCGTTGGGAGCAGAGCCCGTTCCGTGTGTACCGGACGGCCGCGCTCAGCCCTCCCGTACCGTGATCGCCTGCGACGGGCAGACGATGCCCGCCTGCCGCGCCGCGTCCCGCGTCGGCTCGTCCGCCGGCTCCTCCAGCACCATGACGATGCCGTGGTCGTCCTGGTCGAAGACATCGGGAGCCGACAGCACACACTGTCCGGCTCCCACACAGCGTTCGGTGTCCACGCTGATGCGCACCATCATTCCTCCGTCGATGACCAGCGGACGGGCAGCTCGTGCAGCCCGAACAGCACTCCGTCGTACTTGAGCGACAGCTCCTCGACCGGCACCGCCAGCTCCAGCGTGGGAATCCGCGCGAACAGCGTCCGGTAGGCGATGTCCATCTCGACCCGGACCAGGTTCTGCCCGAGGCACTGGTGCACGCCGTACCCGAACGCCACATGCGAGCGCGCCGAGCGCTCGGGATCGAACTCGTCGGGCCGGTCGAAGACGGTCCCGTCATGGTTGGCCGCGGCGACCAGCGGCACGATGCCCTCGCCCGCCCGAATGAGCTGCCCGCCGATCTCCACATCCTGGACGGCGACCCGGAAGGCCACCAGATCGGCCACCGAGTAGTAGCGCAGCAGCTCCTCCACCGCGCGCTCGTCGCCGATCCACCGCGGATTGCTCAGCAGAGTGACCACACCGAGGCCGATGTTGTTCGCCGTCGTCTCATGGCCCGCGATCAGCAGCAGCATCGAGACGCCGGTCAGCTCCTGCCGGGAGATGGTGCCGTCGGCCAGCAGCCGGCTGATCAGATCGTCGCCGGGACGCCGCTGTTTGACGCTGATCAGCCGGTTGAGATAGCGCATCAGCGCCTTGGTCGCCGACTCCCGCTGCTCGTCCGTGGAGGTGAGCGTGACCAGCACCCGGGTCCTGGCCTCGAAGAAGTCCCGGTCCGCGTGCGGCACTCCGAGCAGATCGGAGATGACCAGCGACGGTACGGACAGCGCGAAGTCCGCGATCAGATCGGCCGTGTCGCCCGCCGCGAGCAGCGCGTCGATACGCTCGTCCACGATCCGCTGGATGGCGGGCCGCATCTCCCTGATCCGGCGCACGGTGAACTCGGGGATCAGTGTCTTGCGGAACCGGCCGTGCTCCGGCGGATCCAGCGCCACGAACCAGCCCGGCACCTGGTCCTGCGAGGGCACACCACCGGTCTTCGCCGCTCTCGGGAAGCCCGGATGCGAGGGATTGGAGCTGATCCTCGGATCGGTCAGTACGGTCCGTACGTCCTCGTGCCGGGTCACCAGCCAGACCGGGACACCGCTGGGCAGCGTCGAGCGGACCAGACCGTCCGTGCTCCGGAAGTCCGCGTACTCCCGTGGTGGGAAGGGCCGGCCGGGCCGCCGCAGCGGAAAGGCGACCGGGCATCTGTCGGTAGTCGTCATGTGTGGGATTCCTCCGAGGATCGGAACGTCCGGAGCCGTGACGTCCGGAGCCGTGACGTCCGGTGTCGTGACGTCCGGTGTCGTGACGTCCGGTGTCGTGACGTCCGGTGTCGTACGGCGAGGAGCGCCGCCGCGCGCCACGCGGGCCGACGCGGCACCGACGCGGTACTCACGCGGCGCCGTAGAACTTGCGGATCCTGCCGGTGATGAACTCCTGGTCCTGCGCCGTCAGTCCCGTATGGGTGGGCAGATAGAAGCCGTCCTCGCTGAACCGGCTGGCGTTCAGCGACGGCCAGTCGGCGTCGTAGTAGCCCGGCTGCCGGCTCATCGGCTTGAAGAACACGCGAGTCTCGATGCCCTCGGCCGCGAGGAAGTCCCGCAGCTCCTCGCGGCGTTCGGCGCGCAGGTCGTACATCCACAGCACATCGCGCGCCGGCATCGTGGTGATCCCGTCGATGCCACGCAGGCCCTCGTCGTAGCGCCGCTCGATCTCGCGGCGGGTCGCCAGGATCGTGTCGAGCTGCTCGGTCTGTGCCAGTGCCACCGCCGCCTGCATGCTGGTCATCCGGAAGTTGTAGGCCAGCTTCTTGTGCAGAAAGCTGTGGTCCTTGGTGAAGGCCATCGCGCGCAGATGCGCCATCTGCTCGGCCAGCCGAGGGTCCTCGGTCAGACAGATACCGCCCTCGCCCGCCGTGATGATCTTGTTGGCGAAGAGCGAGAAGCAGGCGATGTCCCCGACCGGCCGTACACCGTGCGCCTCGGCGGAGTCCTCCACCACCCGGAGGTTGTACTGAAGGGCGATATCCATGATCGCGTCCATGTCGCAGCGGCGCCCGTAGATATGCACCGGGAGGATCACCTTGGTACGCGGGGTGATCTTCTCCTCGATCAGCGAGACATCGATATTGAGATCGTCGCCGCAGTCCACGAAGACGGGCGTCGCGCCCGTATAGGTCACCGCCCACGCGCTCGCGATCATCGTGAACTCGGGGACGATCACCTCGTCGCCGGGCCCGACGCCGAGCGCGCGCAGCGCCAGAGTGAGCGCCGTCGTCCCCGAGGAACAGGCGACGCCGTGCGCCACACCGTTGTACCGGGCGAACCCCTCCTCGAACCGGCGTACATACGGTCCCTGCGACGAGATCCAGCCGTCGCTGACGGCCTCCGTCACATAGTCGAGTTCCCGCCCGCCGAGCCAGGGCCTGGAAACCGGATGGGTGAATGACATGGAAAACCCCGATCAGTGGGTGGCGAGTGCCGGCAGGCCGAGCAGCAGATCCGCCGCGGTGCTCCGGCCGCCCGCGGCGCGCAGAAGCTCTCCGAAGTGCTCCGCGCGCTCGCGGAACGAGTCCTCGTCCAGCACACGGGTGAGTTTGTCGAAGACATCGTCCGGATCGACGGTCTCGGGACGGTCGAGAGTGAGACTGACACCGAAGTCCTGGCCGCGGACCGCCTGGTCGTCGCAGTCCACCCACAACGGCCGCACCACCAGCGGCTTACCGAAGTACAGGCCCTCGTGGTAGCCGTTGCCGCCGGCATGGGTGAAGAACACCTTGACGCTCGGATGGGCCAGGACATCGAGCTGTGAGGGAACCCAGCTCTCGATCCGCAGATTGCCCGGCAGCGTCTCCGGCGCGGGCAGCAACTCCTGCTGCTCCTTGGGGAGTTTCCACAGGACGGAGTGGCGCCCGGCCAGCCGCCGGGTGACCTCCACCAGCGCGCCGACCTGCTCCCGCGTCAGCCTGGTGATCGTACCGAATCCCATGTACACCACGGAGCCCCGCGCGGACAGCCAGTCGGACAGCCCGTCGTCGTCCGGAGCCTGCGGCAGCGGCGGCACCATCGCGCCGACCAGCCGCATCTTCTCCGGCATGGGGAACGGATAGTCCAGCTCAGGCACCGAGTAGCAGAGCACCATCTCGGCATGGTCGATCCTGGCCATCATCTGGCGTGCCTCGGGCGCGATTCCCAGCTCCGCGCGGATCCGGTTGTCCTCCTCGACCACCTTCCGCATCGAGGAGGTCATGAACATCCCCAGCGTGCGCAGCCGGAAGAGCTGGTTGGCCATCCGCTGCGTGAGGCTCATCTCCAGCGGCAGACCCGAGTGCGGCACCGGGAAACCGCGCGGTGTGTACGACCTGGCGAACGGCACATGCGAGGTGAGTACATTGCTGGGCACGAACGGCACACCCAGCACGAACGGGATCTTCTTGGTGATGGCCAGCTCATGGCCGAACTGGCACATGCTCTCGATCACCATCAGCGCCGGCTTCACCTCGTCGACTATCGCCTCCAGCCGCCGGTACTTCTCCACCCGGGACTCCGGCGCGAACGAGTGCTTGATGACCGCGCGATGCGCCTTGAACCGGGAGCGCTGCGTGACCTCCCGATAGGTGCTGTCGTCCCAGGTGACGGCCGACATCTGGGAGACGACCTCGCCGAGTGACGCGAACTCCACGGCGGTTCCCGCTTTGGCCGCCGCGATATCGTCACGCGCCTTTTCATCGGTCGCGAACCACAGATCCTCCACGCCGCGCCGTGACAATTCCTCCGCCAGTACGAGCAGCGGATTGAGAAGACCGCTTTCGGCATAGCTGACAAACAGGATCGGCCGCCGAATCGAGTCCATGGACAACACCCTTCGGAAGTGGCGGTCCGATGGCTCGGCGCCACATGTACCCACTCGGCGGGTCGCCGGGTGGCCGCGCCGCGCGATCGGGCGGGACAGTTACTTGGTCTCACGCCAGGCTCCGGAGAATCCCTAGTCTTCCGCCGCGAGGCCCGGAATTCCTTAGGGAAAAGTACAGCGCCGCCGACCGTACGATCCGGCACGGAGAGTGTCCGAGGCCCGACTTTCCCTAGGAGTGTGCGACGTCATGACGATCGGAGCCGACATCGGAACCGACGAGGACCCGGTCGTGGTCGTCGGGATGGCATGCCGTTATCCGGGCGGAGTCCGTTCCCCGGAAGAACTGTGGGAACTGGTCCTGGAGGGCCGTGACGCGATCTCCGGTTTCCCGGTGGACCGCGGCTGGGACCTGGAGGCACTGGCCGGCGAAGGACCGGGCCGCAGCGTGCCGGGCGAGGGCGGATTCCTGTACGAGGCCGCCGACTTCGACGCCGGATTCTTCGGTATGTCACCGCGCGAGGCGGTCTCGACGGATCCGCAGCAGCGGCTGGTGCTGGAGGTGTCCTGGGAGGCGGTGGAGCGGGCCGGGATCGATCCGTACGCGCTGCGCGGCAGCCGCACCGGAGTGTTCGTCGGCACCAACGGCCAGGACTACGCCACCGTCACCCAGCGGTCGGCGGAGGATCTGGCGGGCCACGCCATGACCGGTCTGTCGCCGAGCGTCGCCTCGGGCCGGCTCGCCTACACCTTCGGTCTCGAAGGACCTGCCGTCACCGTCGACACCGCGTCCTCCTCCTCGCTGGTGGCCCTGCACTGGGCCGCGCGTTCGCTGCGCGCCGGGGAGTGCACGATGGCGCTGGCGGGCGGAGTGACCGTGATGTCCACTCCGGCCGGCTTCATCGGCTACTCCCGTCAGGGCGGTCTCGCGCCGGACGGGCGGTGCAAGGCGTTCTCCGACGACGCGGACGGCACCGCCTGGGCCGAGGGCGTCGGCATCGTCGTACTGGAACGGCTCTCCGACGCCCGCCGCGCCGGGCACGAGATCCTGGCGGTGCTGCGTGGTTCCGCGATCAACCAGGACGGCGCCTCCAACGGACTGACCTCGCCCAGCGGCCCGGCCCAGGAGCGGGTGATCCGCCAGGCACTGGCCGACGCAGGACTCACTCCGGCCGAGGTCGACGCGGTCGAGGCGCACGGCACCGGTACGAAGCTGGGCGATCCCATCGAGGCACACGCGCTGCTCGCCACCTACGGGCAGGACCGTGATCCCGCGCGACCGCTGCGGCTGGGCTCGCTCAAGTCGAACATCGGGCACGCCCAGGCGGCGGCCGGTGTCGCGGGCGTCATCAAGATGGTGCTGGCCCTGCGCCACGGGCTGCTGCCGAAGACACTCCATGCCGGCCGGCGCACCTCGCAGGTGGACTGGTCGGGCGGCGGAGTGGAACTGCTGACCGAGGCGGCGCCCTGGCCCGCCGGCGGCCGTCCTCGGCGCGCGGGCGTGTCGTCCTTCGGGATCAGCGGCACCAATGCGCACCTGATCATCGAGCAGGCCCCGGAGCCGGTTCCGGATTCCGTGCCCGCGGTCCCGGCTTCGGCTTCGGGGCCTGCGTCGGCTTCGGTTCCGGCGGTCCCGGGCCCGTACGACGTGCCGTCCGAAGTGACGCCCGCCGTCGTGCCCTGGCTCGTATCGGCCAGGACCGAAGCCGCCCTGGACGACCAACTCGCGCGCCTCACGGACTTCGTGGCCGCCCGTCCCGGGCTCCGCCCGGTGGACATCGGCTACTCGCTGGCGACCGGCAGGGCGGCGCTGCGCCATCGCGCGGTACTGCTCGCGGACGGGCAGGACCGGCGGGACGACCGGCAGGACCGGCAGAGCGTCACCGGAACGGCGCGCGGAGCGGCCGGAGAAGGCACCACGGCGGTGCTCTTCCCGGGCCAGGGCAGCCAGCGCATCGGCATGGGACGTGGACTCTACGAGCGGTTCCCGGTCTTCGCCGCCGCGCTGGACACCGTGCTCTGCGAACTGGACCCGTATCTCGACGGTCCGCTCCGCGACATCATGTGGGGCGACGATCCGGAGCCGCTGAACCGTACCCGCTGGACCCAGCCCGCCCTCTTCGCCGTCGAAGTGGCGCTCTTCCGCCTGATGGAATCGCTGGGCCTGCGCCCGGCCGTCGTCGGCGGCCACTCGATCGGCGAGATCGCGGCGGCCCATGTGGCGGGTGTGTTCTCACTGGCCGATGCCTGCCGGCTGGTCGCGGCGCGCGCGAGGCTGATGGGAGCGCTGCCGGCCGGTGGCGCGATGGTCGCCGTACAGGCCGCGGAGGACGAGATCCTGCCGCTGCTCGCCGGACGCGAGGATCAGGTCTCCGTCGCCGCCGTCAATGGACCCGAGTCGGTGGTGGTCGCGGGCGAGGAGCGTACGGTCCAGGAGATCGCCGCGTACTTCGCGGCCCGCGAGCGCAGGACCAAGCGGCTGCCGGTGTCGCACGCCTTCCACTCGCCGCTGATGGATCCGATGCTCGCGGAGTTCCGCTCCGTCGTGGAGTCACTGACCTTCCATCAGCCCACCGTGCCGGTGATCTCGAATCTCACCGGAGAGCTGGCCGCCGGCCGGCTCGGCACACCCGAGTACTGGGTACGGCATGTCCGGGAGACCGTCCGGTTCGCCGACGGCGTGCGGGCACAGCGCGCCGAGAACGTGGACGTCCTGCTGGAGCTGGGCCCTGGCAGCGTGCTCTCCGCCATGGCCCAGGACAGCCTGGGCGAGGCCGCCCGGGAGCTGACCGTCGTACCGGCCCTGAGGAAGGACCGTACAGAGGAGGCCGCGCTCGTCGCCGCGCTGGGCCGGCTGCACACGGCCGGTGTTCCGCTCGACTGGCACGCCTTCTTCGCGGGCACCGGCGCCCGCAGAGTTGAACTGCCGACCTATGCCTTCCAGCACGAGCGCTACTGGCCGGCGCCGCCGCCGTCCGGCGCGGCGGACACCGGCGGTGTCGGCGCCACCGGACATCCGCTGCTGGGCAGCATGCTCGAACTCGCCGACGACGAGGGCCTGGTGTTCACCGGCACGCTCTCCACCCGTACCCATCCCTGGCTCGCCCAGCACGTCATCGCCGGACGGATTGTGCTGCCGGGAACGGCCTTTGTGGAGCTGGCGATCCGCGCGGGCGACGAGGCCGGCTGCGACCGGATCCAGGAACTGACACTGACGGAACCGCTCGTACTGCCCGAGCACGGCTCGGTACGGCTGCACGTACGGCTCTCCCGGGCCGACGGGATCGGCTGGCGCACCGTCACGGTCCACTCCAGGCCCGAGGGCGCCGCCCACCGGAGCTGGACCGAGCACGCGACCGGTGTACTCACACCACCCGGGCACGGCGCCGAGCGTGAGCCGGAGGCCGGCAGCGGACTGACCGGCGAGGACCGCTGGCCGCCGCAGGGCGCGGAGCCGGTGGATCTGGGCGACCACTACGAGCGTCTCGCCGACCACGGCTTCGACTACGGCCCGCCCTTCCAGGGGCTACGGGCCCTGTGGCGGCGCGGTGACGAGCGGTACGCCGAGGTCGCCCTGCCCGCCGAGATGACCGACGCGGAGGCGTACGGACTCCATCCCGCCCTGCTGGACGCGGCCCGCCACGCCGCCATGACCGACGGCGGAGGCAGCCTGCCGGCCCGCTGGCGAGGCGTGTCCCTGCACGCCTACGGCGCCACCGCGCTACGGATACGGCTCTCGCCGGGACCGGACGGCGCGCCGGCGCTGAGGGCCGATGACTTCTCGGGCGCTCCGGTGCTCACGGTCGAGGAACTGCGCGTACGGCCGCTCTCGCCGCAGGAGACGGCCTCCGCACCACAGAGGAGCCAGGAGCCCTCCGGCCGGTCGCGGACATCGGCGCCTGCCACGAGGACCGTCCGGCCGCCCGCCGCCAAGCCGACCGCTGTTGACGCCGTCGGCGAGGGCGAGGGATCCACGCTGGTCAGGCGGCTGGAGGAGATGTCCGAGGGCCGGCGGGCCCGGTATCTGCTCGAACTCGTACGGACCGAAGCCGCGGCCGTGCTCGGCCACAGCACCCCGGACGCGGTCGGCGCCCACCATGTCTTCAAGGAGATGGGCTTCGACTCACTGGCCGGCGTCGAACTCTGCGACCGGCTGGGCGCGCTCACCGGCCGGCGCTTCCCGAGCACGCTCGTCTTCAACTTCCCGACACCCGTACGGGTCGCCGACCATCTCGCGGCGGCCCTCACCACGCCCGCCGCCGAGCCCGTCAACGCCGCGACGGGTTCGGCGGACGACGAACTCACCAGATTCGAGTCCGTCATCCAATCAGTGTCGGCGGACGGTTTTGAACGCCAGGTGATCGCGGATCGCCTGGAGAAGATCATCTCCGCGCTGCGGCGATCCACGCCCTTCGCACCCCCGGACACGGATGTGCCGGGCGAGGACATCGAGACGGTGTCGGTCGACAGGCTGCTCGACATCATCGATGAAGAGTTCGAAACCACATAGAGAAATCGCTGCTTTCGTTCGCGATCCGATGATGATGAGGACGGACCGGTGCCAGAAGACCAGCAGGAAAAAGTAGTCGACTACTTGAGGCGGGTCACCTCCGATCTCCGCCGCGCGCGTCAGCGCATAGGAGAGCTGGAACTCACGAAGAACGAGCCCATCGCCCTGGTGGGAATGGGCTGCCGCCTTCCCGGTGGTGTCCGTTCCCCTGAGGCGCTGTGGGATCTGGTCGAATCCGGTGGCGACGCCATATCGGGATTTCCCGGCGACCGCGGCTGGAATCTGGAGCGGCTCACCGGTGACGGCGAGGGAAGCAGCGCGACACACGAAGGCGGATTCCTCTACGAGGCGGCGGAATTCGACGCCGGATTCTTCGGGATCTCGCCGCGCGAGGCACTGGCGATGGATCCCCAGCAGCGCATGCTGCTGGAGGTGGCCTGGGAGGCGCTGGAGCGGGCCGGGATCGCCCCGACCTCGCTGCGCGGCAGCCAGGCCGGTGTCTTCGTCGGCGCCTACCACTGGGGACAGCCGTCGGCCGCCTCGGCCGGCGAACTCCAGGGACACGCGCTGACCGGCACCGCCGCCAGCGTGCTCTCGGGACGGCTCGCCTACACCCTCGGTCTCGAAGGCCCGGCCATCACCGTCGACACCGCCTGCTCCTCCTCACTGGTCGCCCTGCATGTGGCGGCCCAGTCGCTGCGCGGCGGAGAGTCCTCACTCGCGCTCATCGGCGGTGTCACCGTACTGACGGAGCCCTCGGTCTTCGTGGAGTTCAGCAAGCAGGGCGGCCTCGCGCCCGACGGCCGCTGCAAGGCGTTCTCCGACGACGCCGATGGCACGGGCTGGGGAGAAGGCGTCGGTGTACTCGTCGCGGAGCGGCTCTCCGACGCCCGCCGCCACGGGCACCGGGTGTTCGCGGTGCTGCGCGGCAGCGCGGTCAACCAGGACGGCGCGTCCAACGGGCTCACCGCACCCAACGGCCCTTCGCAGGAGCGGGTGGTCCGTCAGGTCCTCGCCACGGCCGGTCTGTCGGCGTCGGACGTGGACGCGGTGGAGGCGCACGGTACGGGAACGCGGTTGGGTGATCCGATCGAGGCGCAGGCACTGCTGGCGACCTACGGTCAGGACCGTGATCCGGAGCGTCCGTTGTGGCTCGGTTCGCTCAAGTCGAACATCGGGCACACGCAGGCGGCGGCCGGTGTGGCCGGTGTGATCAAGATGGTGATGGCGCTGCGTCGTGGTGTGCTGCCGCGTACGTTGCACGCGGAGTCTCCGTCGTCGCATGTGGACTGGTCGTCGGGTGCGGTGCGGTTGTTGTCGGAGGCGGTGGAGTGGCCGGAGACGGGCCGCCCGCGTCGG
>NZ_FMDK01000567.1 GCF_900091995.1 Streptomyces sp. MnatMP-M17 | reverse complement strand
AGCGCGCCCGCCGCCGAGGTCATGCCCGCCGAGAGGCGCTTGCGGCGGCGGAAGGCGGCGGCCAGGTGTGTACCGCCGAAGATGAGGGCGGAGAGATAGAGGGCGCTGGCCAGATTGGCGAGCAGCCCGAGCAGGACGAACGACAGCGCGGGATGCGCGTATCCCGGATCGACGAACTGCACGAAGAACGTTCCAGAGTCCAACTGCATGTACGCTCTCGGCCATGACGCCTACGCAGACCGCCCCGGAGTGGACGGCAGAGGAACTGGCAGAGCTGGCCGAACTCAACGCCAGGAACGACGCGCTACCGGAGGACGCACCCCGGGGGCTCCTGTCGGTACGCCTCTCCATCCTCACGGAGGACACCACCTCTCCCGCCCGGCAGGAACTAGACCTCCGCCGTCACGCCATCCGCGAGGGCGTAAGAGTGGTCGGTGTGGCCAGAGACCTTGGGGTGTCCGCGACCAAGAAAGCACCTTGGGAGCGTAAGGAACTCGGGGATTGGCTTAATAACAGGATACCTGAGTTTGACCTGATCCTCTTTTGGAAGCTTGACCGGTTCATTAGGCGAATTTCCGACCTGCATGAAGTAATCAAATGGTGCGAGAAATTTGGGAAGAATCTAGTTTCCCTCAATGACACCCTGGACCTGTCATCTCCGATGGCGCAGGCAATGGTGACTTTCGTTGCGGCCGTTGCAGAGATTGAAGCCGCCAACACCAAGACTCGCGTTTCGTCCCACTGGGAATACACTAAACAACAGGACCAATGGCGCATCGGTAAGCCATCGTTTGGCTACAAGACTGGCAGGGTAGAGGGGAAACTCCGCCTAGTGCAGGACCCTAAGCAGGCGCGAGCGGTGCGCTACATGTATCAGGCTGCAATGCGCGGGGTTCCGGCAAACCGAATTGCCAAGGTTTTGGATAGGGCCAAGGTTCCGACATACAGCAACCGGAAATGGAACAATCAGCAGGTTCTCAGGATTCTTAGAAACCCAGCCGTTAGGGGGCTCCGCACCGAGGGAGGGACGAAGTCAACTACCTATAAATCTACGCCGGTACTGGATAAGCAGGGCCAGGAAATCAGGGTCACGGATGAGCCGATCCTGACTAACGAGGAATTCGAGCGCGTACAGGAAGCACTCGCGACCCGCGCAAAGAACAAGCGCCATCATGAGAAGAACCGCCGCCCTACCAGGTTTCTCGGCGTCATGAAACACGAGTGCGGCAGAAACGTTAACGAAACGAACAACTACAAGACGCTCTCTACCGGCGAAGTGAAGGAGTACCGGTATCTGCGGTGCCCTGAGTGCCGTAAGCCAGGGTTCGTGACACCGGACCCTGAGCATGTGTACTCGGCTCTGACGGAGGCCGTCTTTGAGGCCCTGGGGGATTTCGAGGTGATCCGCCGGGAGTACGCCCGAGGTGATGAGAACAGGCGCGAGCGTAAGCGGCTGGAAGATGGCATTAGCTACTACATGACTGGCCTGGAGCCCGGAGGGAGGTTCGATAAGTCCGGGTTCATTCGAGAGAAAGCGGAGGCCACACTAGACGCCCTTATGAACGACTTGACGAAGATCGACCCGGATTCCACAAAGGATAGGTGGGTCTACGAAAGCACCGGCGTAACGTACGCCCAGCATTGGAATACCGGGGGCGTAGAGGCCATGGAAAGAGACCTGCTGAGCGCCGGAATAACTTTCGAACTTGGAAAACACGACAATGGGGAGCTGGTGGGGAAGTTGATCATTCCGCACGATGTCAAGAAGCGACTGATCAGAATGGACAACAACTGGAGTTAGTTCTCCCGGCGTGAATCGGAACTCTGTCGAGACCGCTTCGAGTCTCGCTAGCTCGTTCTGTTTCTTGTCCAAGCCTCGGCGACGAGACGACCAGTGGTCTTGCCACTCCGTGTTGGCCGACCTGGCCAACGAAAGTATCTCGGTCGCAATGGGGCTATCGGCCCCGAGAGCTTCCAGAATCAATTCAACGTCGACAAGAGAGGGCGTGAGCTTGCCGCCCTCGATGTTACTTACCTTGGTTTGAGACATGTTGCAGCGGCGGGCGAGCCAGGTTTGCGTTTTCCCGGCTCGCTTGCGCTGGCCTCTCAGGGCTTCCGCTAGGTCAGACCTTGATTGACCTAGCCTCTCGGGCTCAAACGTCAATGCCCTTCACGTACTCCTCAAGAGGCACCGACTCGGCTACCGCGATCCGCTGGTATTCGATGAACGCAGCTACGTCCCCTTCGTAGACTTCCCGGTTGATCTGCCTTCCGTCCGGGTGGTAATTCATCAGCACCACTTCGGCACGGTCGAACATCCAGAAGTCCTGAACGCCGGCCAAGGGGTTATCTCGGTCGGTCACGTCGAGAATGCGGATACGCTCACCCGCCAGGGCATGGGGCGCGTAATACTGCGCGAACTCGAATTGCAGATAGTCCGATAGCGGACGCGTCACGATGTGCACGCGCCCCTGAGTGCGCCCCTCTGCGGCTTGTCGGCGTAGCCGGTCGGTGTACTCATTTGATACAGCGTGGGGGTCGATTCGGGCCCCCGCCCTGAACGCCTGGAACTCTTCTTCTTCCTGCGGCATGAAGTATTGGGGCAAGGTCTCAAGCCTCCACGCCTCCCGCTGAAAGCCTTCGAAGCGTGCCGCCCATTCCTCACCAGCCAAGAACACGAACGGCCTCCCTCAGCACGCTTTCGGGGATCTCTACAAGCCCTTCGCCCTCGGGCGGCGTGAACGCCTGGGAAAGGTCGCCCTGTACGACGAAAGAGCCGTTTGCGGTGCGGTAGACGTTCGGGCAGTCGTCCTTTCCGCAGGTGCCGTTTCCGTTGCCGGTCAGTCGGGTCAGTTCCTCGCGCGCCATGCCGAAACCCCCTTGTGATTGGCCCCTGTTGGGGCCCGGTGGCTACGACGGTACGAGGGGCCGACAGGCCCGTCTATGCGGCAGCGCCAATATTCGCGTGGTCGGGTAAACCGACAGATGGAAGCGCAGGGGCTCACGCGGTCCGAGAAAGGCATGGGCACGCACGTCTTGCGGTCGGGGGAGCTGGACGCCCAGGGCGGGGCCTAGAGGGTTGGCGAAGCCCCTGAGGACCTCAGGACACCTCAGGGCTACTCACGGCCTTCACGGTGAGAGGCTGCCGCTTCCGCCTGCTGGGCGTGCTGGCAAGGGCAGAGAACGGGGTGACCTTGGGTGGCTCCTGGGACTCCTTCGGAAGCCTCTTGGGCAGGCCGAGGGCTCCTAGCGCCTCTTGCTGCTCCTGGACGCTCATGCGGGCGAACAGGGCCGCAGCATCGTCAAGGTGGGACATGCCAGCCCCCTACACGCTTGCCAGAGACAGCTTGACGGCGAAGCCGAGGAAGAGCACCCCGGCGGCCGAGGTAGCCCCTGCGTTGAGCGTCCTCCGACGACGGAACGCAGCAGCTAGACGAGACCCGCCGAAGATGAGCGCAGACAGGTACAACACGCTTGCCACCTGGGCGAGTACGCCTAGAGTCACGAACCCCACGATCGGGTTGGACTCTGACACGAACTGCACGAAGAAGGAGATGAAGAACAGGATCGCCTTCGGGTTGAACAGGCTGATCACCAGGGCCCTGCGGTACGGCTGCTCGACCGCGGCCGGCGAGGTGACCGTCACGTCCGACGGCGTGCCGGATGCTTCGCCGGACGCGGCGGCGCCGGACGCGACGGTCTCCTCGCGCTCGTGCCGGGCGCGCCAGAGCGACCGGGCCGTGCGCAGCATTCCGATCGCGAGCCAGGTCAGATATCCGGCGCCCGCGTATTTGACGATCCCGAAGAGGAGTTCATTGGCCTGGAGGAGCGAGGCGACGCCCGCGGCCGAGAGCACCATCAGCACCGTGTCGCCGCACCAGACACCGGCCGCCGCGGTGTAACCCGCGCGTATCCCTCGGCGGGCCGCGACCGAGAGCACATAGAGCGAGTTCGGCCCCGGCAGCAGAACGATCAGAACGAGGCCCACCAGATAGGTCGGCAGATCAGTGACACCCAGCATGGAGCGGAGTGTCGCACACGCGCACGAACGGACGCATTTGGGTTCAGCCATATCGAGTTCAGCACGCGGTCAGCCACTCGGCCGCGCAGACGCCCGGCCCTCGGACCGCGGATCAGCCTCGGAACGCGTCCGTCGTCACGTACGTCCCCCACACCTCACGCAGCGCGTCGCACACCTCTCCCACCGTCGCCCGCGCCCGCAGCGCCGACTTCATCGGCGGGAGCACATTGTCCGTGCCCTCCGCCGCCTTCTTCAGCGCGGTGAGCGCTCCGTCCACCGTGCGCCGGTCGCGCTCCGCCCGCAGCCGGGCCAGCCGGGCCGCCTGCTGGGCCTCGATCGCGGGATCGACGCGCAGCGGCTCGTACGGTTCCTCCTCGGCGCCGTCGATGGTGAAGCGGTTGACGCCGACGACCACGCGCTCGCCGCTGTCGGTCTCCCGGGCGACGGTGTACGCGCTGCGCTCGATCTCGCCCTTCTGGAAGCCCTGTTCGATCGCCTCGACCGCGCCGCCGAACTCCTCGACCCGGCTCATCAGCGTGACCGCCGCGGCCTCCAGCTCGTCCGTCATCCGCTCGACGGCGTACGAACCGGCGAACGGATCGACGGTGGCGGTGGCATCGGTCTCGTACGCGAGAACCTGCTGCGTACGGAGCGCGAGCCGGGCCGCCTTGTCCGTCGGCAGGGCGATGGCCTCGTCGTAGGAGTTGGTGTGCAGCGACTGCGTACCGCCGAGGACCGCCGCGAGTCCCTGCACCGCCACCCGTACGAGATTGACCTCGGGCTGCTGCGCGGTGAGCTGCACGCCCGCCGTCTGCGTGTGGAAGCGGAGCATCTGCGACTTGGGATCGCGGGCGCCGAACTCTTCACGCATGATCCTGGCCCAGATCCGGCGCGCGGCACGGAACTTGGCGATCTCTTCGAGGATCGTCGTGCGGGAGACGAAGAAAAAGGAGAGTCTGGGCCCGAAGTCGTCGACGTCCATGCCCGCGGCGACGGCCGTCCGTACGTACTCGATGCCGTCCGCCAGCGTGAACGCGATCTCCTGCGCAGGCGTGGCTCCGGCCTCCGCCATGTGGTAGCCGGAGATGGAGATGGTGTTCCATCTGGGCAGTTCGGCGCGGCAGTAGCGGAAGATGTCGGCGGTCAGCCGCAGCGAGGGCTTGGGCGGGAAGATATACGTACCGCGCGCGATGTACTCCTTCAGTACGTCGTTCTGGACGGTGCCGGTCAACGCGGCGGCGGGCACGCCCTGCTCCTCGGCGACGAGTTGGTAGAGGAGCAGCAGGAGGGCGGCGGGCGCGTTGATGGTCATCGAGGTGGAGACCTGGCCGAGCGGAATCCCGTCGAAGAGCGTCCGCATGTCGTCGGCCGAGTCGATCGCGACGCCGACCTTGCCGACCTCGCCGCTCGCGATCGGCGCGTCGCTGTCGTATCCCATCTGGGTCGGCAGATCGAAGGCGACGGAGAGACCGGTCGTACCGTGGGCGATCAACTGCCGGTAGCGGGCGTTGGATTCGGCGGCCGTGCCGAAGCCGGCGTACTGGCGCATGGTCCATGGCCGGCCCGTGTACATCGAGGGATAGATCCCACGGGTGAAGGGATACGAGCCGGGCTCACCGAGCTTCTCGGCCGGGTCCCAGCCGGCCAGTCCGCCGGGACCGTAGACGGGCTCGACGGGCAGTCCACTCTCGGTGGTCCGGGCGCCGCCGGGCTCACTTGCCATTGTTCCGCCTCCCGTTGGTTCATCCGTCGCTGCCACCGACTTCCTGACGGACTGTAACGGACTGTAACGGCAGACGCACACCGGGCGACGGGTCACACGCGGGACGGCGGCGATGGTTGTCTCCGTGCTTGCGCAACCCTTCCGGGCGGAAAGCTGTCTGAGGGAAGACTGAAGGAACACATGCCATGCCATGGGACGCGGGGGCACGGGAGAGACAGAGAGACAGGGGGACGACAGTGCTCAGGACATCAGCCCTACGCGCGGGCTTCGGCGCGGGCTTCGCCACGGCCGCCGTGCTGGCCGTGAGTGTCGGCTGTACGGTGCAGCCCACGGGCGGCGGGCCGTCGGCGGACGCCAAGCCGGGCGGCGCGCCGGTGGGAGCGTCCGTCACACCGGGCGGCGAGTCGGCCGAGCCGTCGCGGACGGAGTCCGGAGAACCGTCGGCGCGCCCGGCGGCCGACCGTACGACACTCCCGCCACCCGCGCCCACGCCGAGCGAGAGCACGCCCGAGGCCGCTCCGACGCCGGAACCGGAGCCCGAGCCCAGGCCGCTGATGGCGAGCGGCGACGAGAGCGAGCAGGTACGGGAACTCCAGGCCAGGCTGCGCCAGACAGGCCACTTCGACCGCGCTCCCACCGGCTACTACGGCTCGGTCACGGCCGCCGCCGTCGCTTCCTTCCAGACCGAACGCGGCCTGGACGCCACCGGCGAGACGGACGCCGTCACCTGGGAGCGGTTGCTCGCCCTGACGGACCGCCCGACCCGCGACGAACTGCGCCCGCCCACCACCAGACCGGTCGCCAAGCCCGATCCACGGTGCCTGAAGGGCCGGGTGATGTGCATCAGCAAGAACAGCCGCACGCTCTCCTGGATGGTCGACGGCACGGTGAAGTCCTCGATGGACGTCCGCTTCGGCTCCCAGTACACCCCGACCCGCGAGGGCACGTTCACGGTGGGCTGGAAGTCCCGTCACCATGTCTCGACGCTCTACGACACACCCATGCCGTACGCGATGTTCTTCAGCGGCGGCCAGGCCGTCCACTACTCCGCGGACTTCGCGGCCCGCGGCTACACGGGCGCCTCGCACGGCTGCGTCAACGTCCGCGACGAGCAGAAAATCGCCGAACTCTTCGACGAGGTCCGCACGGGCGACAAGGTCGTCATCTACTGGTAGATCCGCCGCCCGTCGGCGCGCACGCGGGTCCGTATCGCTTGGGTTCTCGGCGTGGACCTGGCTGAACTGGTACGTGAGGGGCCCCGGCCGGATGCTGGGGACGCGGGCCGGGCGGGGCGGGAGGCGGGCTGGCCTTACGTCTGTCCGCCGGCCGCGGTGGCGGGCTCCCGGGCGACTTTCCTCATCGCCTTGAAGATCACAAGCTGGTGGTGCTCGTTCAGATTCCTCAGCGCCTGGCCGACGTGCACCGTGTATGACGGGCCGGCCAGCGATATCACAAGCTGGAGGAAGGCGAGCTCACTGGCGGTCTTGCGCACATGGAAGAGCTGGCGTTCCATG
>NZ_FMDK01000566.1 GCF_900091995.1 Streptomyces sp. MnatMP-M17 | reverse complement strand
CGGCGGTCGCCCGCCGCCGGGCGGGCACGACGACCCGGGCACCGGCTCCGGCGAGCGCGCGGGTCGTCTCCAGTCCCAGGCCCGAGTAACCGCCGGTGACGACGGCGAGCTTTCCGGTGAGGTCGACACCGCGCAGAACGTCCGCCGCGGTGCTCCGGGCTCCGAACCCTGATCCGATCTTGTGCTGAGGCGTGGTCATGTCCCGAAGGCTACGAATTGGAGCGCACTCGAAGTCAAATGCGCCGACAAGGCCGCAGCCGGGTTCACTCCCGCCGAAAGGGCGACTGGCGAGCGAGGTTCGAATCCACCAGCGGGCCGCGGCGCGCGAACCGCCCACGATCGGGTAAGCGATGCGTGGTCCGGACGGATCAACTGCTAGGCAGGGACATTGTTGTCCCTTCCGGAGCTCTGGAGTCACCCATGTCCATCGACGCCGTCCTCGCCCAGGACCAGGAATCGCCCAGTGCTCGCCCGCTGATCCCGGGGCAGGAGGCCGACGAGGGAACGGGCGCGGAAGGGACGACGGCAGGGCAGGTGGAGGAACGGGACCTCATGTTCGACGGGTTCCGCTACACCTGCCGTGTCGTACGCCACGGCAGGCGGCTGACCGAACCACTGCTGGTGCTGGGCGGCTCGTCCCAGGACCGCAACTCCTGGGTACGGCACGAGAAGTGGCTCAGCCACTTGGGTCAGGTCATCACGGTGGATCTGCCGGGATACGGCACCGCGGACTTCCTGCCCGCGTCGTACGGCGTGGACTTCCTCGCCGCGGCCGTCCGGCAGCTGCTCGACGAACTCGCCGTACCGCGCGTCAACTTGGTCGCCGCGTGTTACGGCGGCGCCGTCGGACTGCGCTTCGCCCAGCACTACCCGGGGATGCTCGCCCGTCTTCTGCTGGTCGGTATGACCACCCGGATCCCGGCGGACTACGCGGCGGCGATGGAGCGCTGGTCCGTCATGATCGACCGGGGCGAGACGGAGTCCATCGCCCGTGAGCTGGCCGACCGCTTCATGTCGCCGCCCGGCACGGGCCGGGTCCGTAAGCACGCGGCCGTCTCCCGGCTCGTGTACCAGCAGATCGCCGGGCAGGATCCCGAGCAGCTCCGGAAGTCCGCGGAGCACAACACCCGGCTGATGCGGCACGAGTGGTACCGGCCCGAGCCGGTGCCCGCGGTGCCGAGCCTGGTGGTCACCGGCGAGCACGACACCCTCTGCACGCCCGTGATGGGACGGGAGGTGGCCGCGCAGCTTCCGCGGGCCCGGTTCATGACCATCGACGAGACCGACCATCTCGCCCCGGTGGAGCGGATCGCGGACTTCGCGGATCTCGTGGCCCGCTTCTGCACCGACCGTCCGCTGGACGATCTGCCCTATTGCAGCAGGCCCGAGACGCTGGGAACGGCCGTCGCCGCCTCGGTCCGACTCGTCTGACGTCGCCGGCCGGTGCCGTCAGCCGCCCAGCAGACGCAGCGCCTTCAGCTGCCCGGCGCGGCGCTCTCCCACTTCCCGGGCGAGACCTGTCGCGGCGGGCGCGGCGCCCGAGTCCTCCTCACCGCGTGAGACCAGAATGCCCTGTTCCAGATGCTCGCGGAGATAGGTCATGGCGAGGGCGTCGAAGGCCTTGCCCCGGCTCTCGGCCACACTCCGCAGTTCGTCGTCGGTGACCATTCCTTTCATGTCGTGGCCCTCGTGCGGATTGGTTCCCGCCGCTCCCGTCTTCCGCAGAAGCCCGCGCAGCCGCGTCAGCTCGTCCCGGTGTGTCACTTCCGTACGCCGCGCGAGATCCGACAGACCTGGGTCGGCCGTGCGTTCCGCGACCAGATCGAGCAGGAGCAGGGTCCGTTCGTTCATGGGTGCCATGAGCTGGGCCCAGCCACGGTCGGTGGCGTTGTAGCCGCCGGGCTCGGTGGTGGGGGCGGAGAGGGACGGCGTACCGCTCCTCGCCGCGGGCCCGGCGGTGGTGACGTCACCGTCACCGCCGCAGCCCGCAGAGCCGAGCAAGGCCACTACCAGCAGCGTGGCAGGCAGCGCGCCCGACAGCATCTTCCGCGTCTTCCGAACCGGACGGGGCGGCGGCCCGCCCTTGTGCGGCCGACCGCCGCCCCACACCATCACGGATTCCCGTTGGCGCCGCATTTGATGATCGGGTTGATGCAGTTACGGACGCGACGCTCCATCTCGCCCGCCGGCCAGGCGTTGAAGAAGTCACCGTGCATCGTGTAACCGGGTCCCGAGGCGAGCCGGAATCCCGACGGGTCCCCGTTCACCGGGTACCGCAGGACCTGGCGCAGCTTGGGCACCGGGACCGGGTGGCTCGCCGGGCACGCGTTGTTGACCGGGTAGGACATATGGCTCTTGTGGTCCGCCGAGTCGAGGTCCCTGCCGTTCCAGCACTGCGGGAAGTCGAGGTACGACTCCAGCATCGTGCCGGCCGGGCAGTTGACGAAGTCCTTCGACGGGTTGACCTGGCCGGCGTGCAGACACGACCAGCGCGAACGGGTGTCGCCGTCGTTCGGTCCTGTCGCCTTGGCGTTGCCCGCCACGATCTTCAGGCCCTCGGGTATGGGCTGGGTACGGGCGATGATGTCGTCCGACACGCCCTCACCGAGGTAGTAGAACGTGGTGCCGGTCGGTTCGACGGGCTGGTTGTTCACATAGAGGGTCGGCACCCAGTACGCGGAGAGGTCGACGACCGGGTCACAGGTGGTCGCGGCTCCCTTCAGATCGCCGAGGTTGGTGTACGCGTTGGTCGCGTGGCTGCCGAAGAAGCTGTGCATGTGGGAGCCGCCGGGCAGTCCTGGGACCACGATCGGGTCGTCCGGCAGCCGGTGGCTGAACTTGCACTCGGCCAGGAACTCGGCCACACGCACGACCTCGGGCGCCGCGGCGGCCTTGGCCGGAGCGGCTTGCCGGGTGGCTTCATTCTCCACCTGGGCGACGGCCCCGGTGGAACCGAAGACGAGCTGAGCGGCGACGGCACACACCGCCACCAGACCGGCGAGAAGCGCTCGCACGCGTCCCCTGCTGACGCGGCGGCCGTTCTCGGACCGCGGTGTTCTCATGGGTACTCCAAACGGAGTCGAGGATTCCGCACACTGTTCGCGTCGGCCCGGGGCCGGTGCGCCGGTGGTGCGGATATCCGAGGGTGGGGGGCGGGGAGTTCCGGAATCGGAACTCCCCTCGACTGCCGGACGCTAGAGTCGCCCCCAGGTGCCGTCAAGGTGTTGCGTCAAGTTCCGGAACTGATACTTCGTCAGAAGGGAAGCACGCCAACAAGGTTGACGCTCCCTCGGTGGTCCGGTGGCGAGGCCGACCGGGCTGTTCGTACCAGGTGGCCCGAACCGTCGGGCCGGGCCGGCCGCCGTCATCGGTACGGCGTGGGCCGGCGACCCACCGTGCCCGCTCCTTCAGTTGGTGAACGTTTCCGGCCACCGTATTGGACCGTACCTTCGACAAACGAATCAGGGCGAAGGCGACATGGAACGACCGAGCCCCCGCCGGCGACGGACCCTGACTCTGTCGGGGATCTTGAGGATCCCCGGCGGGGCAGCATGATCAACGGGCATGCTCGGCTCTGTTCAAGGACCGATGCAGTTGTCGAGGTGCCCGTTGTCGCTCCGCGCCCGTTCTGGTGAGCAAGTCCCTTCTCTGACCGTGCGGATGGCGCGGGCGAGCAACCCGGGCGGTACGACGGCGATGTGGGTGAGAGACCACCTGGGCGGGCTGTGGCGTGACGAGGACTTCGCCGACTGGTATCCGCGTGATGGCCGTCCGGGTCTCTCGCCCGCTCAGCTGGCCACCGTCTGCGTGCTCCAGTTCCTCCTCGGTCTGTCGGACCGGCAGGCGGCCGAAGCGGTTCGCTGCCGCATCGATTTCAAGTACGCGCTGGCCATGGAACTGGACGATCCCGGCTTCCACCACAGCGTGCTGTCCGACTTCCGTGAGCGTCTCACCGAGGACGGCCGAGCCGACCGTCTCCTCGACCTCGCGCTCGCTCGCCTGAAGGAGGCCGGTCTCGTCCGCGAGCGCACCACCCAGCGCACGGACTCCACCCACGTCCTGGCCGCGGTGCGCGACCTGACCCGGCTGGAACTGGTCACCGAGGCCGTCCGCGCCGCGCTGGAAGAACTGGCCGGCGCAGCTCCGCACCTGCTGGCCGGCCTGGTCGATGAAGAGTGGGGGCGCCGCTACGGCCGCCCGGCCCGTCTGGGCAAGAACCCCACCCGCCCCAAGACCAGGATCCTCGCCACCGGAGGCGACGCCGTCCGGCTGATCGAGCGCCTCGGGCAGCACGGGCCGGAACGCCTGTCCGGTCCCCGCGTCCAGGCTCTGCGGCAGATCATGGTGCAGAACTACTACCGCGACGGGGCAGGCCGCCTGCGCTGGCGCACGGCCGAGGACGGCGGCCTGCCGCCCTCGGCCGTCGCGGTCGTCTCGCCCTACGATCCGACGGCCCGCTACGCGCGCCGCGGACACGGCACCCGCTGGAAAGGGTTCGTCGCGCATCTCACCGAGACCTGTGATCCTGACGGCGTCAACGTGATCACGGATGTGGCCACCACCGACGCCACCGGCTACGACGCGAAGGCCCTGCCCGGCATCCACACCCGGCTGGGGCGCCGCGGTCTGCTGCCCGCCGAGCACCTGGTCGACGGCGGCTACACCTCCCTGGTCCATCTGGAACAGGCGGCCCGCGAACACCAGGTCACGGTCACCGGACCACTGCCGGTCAACACCACCCGCCAGAACCGCAGGAACAACGGTTTCGGCCGCGACGACTTCCACATCGACTTCGACCGCCGGCAGGTCACCTGCCCGCAGGGCGAGACCAGCGCGGGATGGCACGGCCCCTATCCGACCTCCTCGCCCACCGCGGCGCCTCTGATCGTGGCGCGGTTCACCAAGAGCCAGTGCCGTCCCTGCCCGGTCCGCACCCGCTGCACGACCACCGCCGACAGCGCCCGGAGCGTGGGCTTTCCCCCGCGAGAACTCCGTGACCTGCAACTCCGCGTCCGTGCCGAGCAGCAGACATCCGAATGGCAGGCCCGCTACGCGGTCCGCTCCGGAGTGGAAGGCACCATCAACGAGCTCGCCCACGGACACGGCATGCGCCACTGCCGCTACCGGGGACAGCACAAAGCCCACTTACAGCACGTGTTCACAGCCATCGCCGCAAACATCGAGCGCCTCAGCCGACGGCCGCCGACCGGATAAGCACCTCCGTCCCGGCCGCCGACCGCCTTCCAGAACTACCTGGACCAGCACGCAATCACCCGGCCGAGGTCTTGGCGGTCCGCCAGAGACTGAACAGACCGCCAAGATCCCCGACAGAGTCAGGGTCCGGCGACGGCGGGGGCTCGGGTGCGCGCTCAGTGCGGCTCGGGTCCGGGTTCCGTTTCCGGTTCCGGTTCGGCTTTGGATTCCGGTTGTCCGAGCGGTGATCCGGACCTGAGGGAGATCACTCCTCGGTGTGCGGAGGAAGGCGTACGGGTGTGGCGAAGGCACCGTCGTGGTGGACGAGGGCGGGGCCCTCGCCATGGCCACCGCCCGCTTCGACCTCGCCGACGACAAGGACATGGTCGCCGATCCGCTGACGCAGCGTCACCCGGGCGGTGAGCCAGGCCGGCACGCCGTCCAGCAGCGGCAGACCGTCCTGGCTCCCGGTCCACGACAGTCCCGCGAACCGGTCTGTGCCGCTGCGCGCGAACTGCCGGGCCAGCGCCGCGTTCCCGGAGCCCAGCACATGGACGGCGAACCGGTCGGCGGCCTGTACCGCGGGGAGCGTCGAGGCCGTGACACCGAGGCAGAAGGAGACCAGCGCGGGTTCCAGCGAGACCGAGGTGAACGAGGTCGCGGTGAATCCGGCGGGTCCCGGCACGGTGATCACGGTGACGCCTGCCGCGTGCCGACGCAGCGTGCGGCGCAGTATCTCGTCGGCCGGGACGGCGGTGGAGCCGGCGGTGGGGCCAGTCGAGGTACCGGCCGCGGTGCGTTCGGTGGACACGGTCATACCGCTTCCCTTCCACTGGGTGATGGTGACGGTCACAGGACTGCGCCCTGCTCGACGGTGAGGATCGAGGTCGGTCCCGGGTCGGCACGGAGCCTTTCCAGCCACAGCACGAGCACCGCCGCCGTGGTCCGGTGCGATGCGTCGTTGAGTACGTCGTGCAGCCCTTCGCGCACCACACCGAGGGTGGCGCGCGGCAGCCGGGCCGCCAGTGCGCGTGCCTGCTCGGGCGGAGTGACCGGGTCGGTCCCGCCGTGCAGAACCAGAGCGGGTACGTCGGGCAGAGCATCGGCGAGCAGATGGGCGGGCACGGCGACGGTGAGCCGTCCCCGTACGAAGCCCTCGTCCTCGGTGAGCCGCTTGCGGTGGGCCGGGCACGCGGTGCGCGCCGCGAGCTCGTCGTCCCACGCGGTGGCTGAGCCACGTTGTGACTCAGCCGCTTCCGAGGTCGGAGCGGCCCCGGCCACGACGACTCCTCCGACCGGGAGCCGTGGGCCGGCCGTCACGGCGGTATGCAGGGCCTGGAGGGCTCCCGTATCGCTGCCGACAAGGACAACGGGCCCGACGGGTTCGGGACCGGCGGCATCGGCCGCTCGTTCCAGAATCTCTTCGGCGTTGTCGTCCGGGGTGGTACCGAGCGCGTGCACGACATATCCATCGGCGGACAGCCGACGCCCGAAACGCTCATAGACGAAAGGGTGTTCGCCACGGCCGGGCAGCAGAAGCAGAGTGCCGCGCGGAGCGATCCCGGCGGGCGGCTGCCAACTGCGGGCATCCGCGGCGCCGATGGGAGCAGGTGCGCTGTACAGGTCGGTCATCGCAGGCTGTCCAGCGCATCGAGGGCGTCGACGGGGGCGGGGGCAGCGGTCGCCTTGCGGTGGGCGAGTTCCTGGCGGACGAGCGGGATCAGCTCGCGGCCGTAGTCGATGGCGTCGTCGAGCGGATCGTATCCCCGGATGAGCAGCGTGGTCGCGCCGATGTCGACATAGTCGAGCAGCGCCCGCGCCACGGTCTCCGGCGTACCGACCAGCGCGGTCGTGTTGCCGCCCGCTCCGGTGGCGGTGGCCGTGGGCGTCCACAGGGCGCGGTCGTGCAGATCGCCCTTGGCGGCTGCCGCGAGCAGCCGCCGGGAGCCGGTGTTCTGCGGTCCGTTCTGCCCAGGCTGATGACGTGCCTGGTCGAAGAAGGCGCGTCCGGTACCGGACTTGATGGTGTCCAGAATGCGATGGGCGCGTTCCCAGGCGAGCTCTTCGGTCGCGCCGAGGACCGGACGGAAGGAGACGCTGATACCGGGCGGTTCGGCACGTCCCGCCGCCGTGGCGGCGGCGCGTACGGAGGCGATCTGCTCGGCCGTCCCGGCGAGCGGTTCGCCCCACAGCGCGAAGGTGTCGGCATGTCGTCCGCCCACCCGGTACGCGGCCTCGGAGGAGCCGCCGAAGTAGAGCGGAATGCCCGACTCGCGCACCGGCAGAACGCCGGAGGCGTACTCCTCGAAGCGGTAGTGGCGGCCGTCGTGGCTGAAGGGCTCGGCGGAGGACCAGGCACGGCGCAGGATGGACAGATACTCGTCGGTGCGGTCGTAGCGCTCCTCCTTGTCCAGGTAGTCGCCGTCCCTGCGCTGTTCGGTGTCGTTGCCGCCGGTGATGGTGTGGACGGCGACACGGCCTCCGCTGAACTGGTCGAGCGTGGCGAAGGAACGGGCCGCGAGCGTGGGCGCGATGAAGCCCGGACGGTGGGCGACGAGCAGACCGATCCGTTCGGTGTGCCCGGCGACATACGCGGCCACCTGGACGCCGTCGGGCCTGCTGGAGCTGTAGCCGATGAGGATCCGGTCGAATCCCGCGTCCTCGTGGGCACGGGCGAAGCGGGCCGTGTACGCGGGATCGACGGACGGACCGCTGGGCGGCCTGGTCTCCGAGGCGTCCTGGGTGCCGATCATGCCGATGAATTCGACGCTCATGAGTCAGTTGCCTTTCGGTGCGGACCTGCGGTCGAGCGCGCGGTCGAGGGCGGCGCGGCCGGTGGTGAGGAGTACGGAGTCGTCCTGCGGGGTGTGCACACGGGCGCACAGCACATCGCGGTAGTGCCGCTGGAGCGGATTGGCCCGGGTGAGACCGTGATTGCCGATCAGGGCGACGGCCTGTTCGACGGCCCTGATGGCGGCGCGGGTGCCGAGCACCTTGGCGGCGCCGGCCCGGTCCGCGGCCTCCTGGTCGCCGGTGTCGATACGGGCGGCCAGGGTGTCGACGAGCGTGTCCGCGCCGAAGAGCGCCGTCTCGATCTCGCCGACGGCTGTCTGGAACCGGGACAGCGTCGCCAGAGGCGCACCGAGCGCGGTCGGGACCCGCTCATGCAGAAAGTGGATGAGCCAGTCGCGGGCCGCGCCCCCC
>NZ_FMDK01000095.1 GCF_900091995.1 Streptomyces sp. MnatMP-M17 | reverse complement strand
GGCTCCAGGTCGGCCAGCCGACACTGGACTCGCCGCAGCCGCGCAGATCGACCGCGGCGACTCGATAGCCCGCCGCCACCAGCGGCGGAATCCCAGGCACGGCCCGAGAAGCGACGACCGGATCCTCCCCGCGCACATCACCGCCGGCGGGCGTGTACGGCGGCCGAGGAGGATGTGTCGTTCCTCGGGCGCCTGGTCCGAGGCGCGGACATCGGCGCCATCGGCCGCCCCGGAACGCGGTCTGCGCTCCGGGGCGTACGATCACTTCCGCTTGGGGTTCCGCGCGGTGTCTCAGTCCACGATCATGAGGTTGAGCGGTACCGCTGGGGCCGTCGGCGCGAACGCGCCGCCGAAGTACCCTTCGACCTCGGCCTTCTCGGCTGTGTTCGGATAGGCGTTCGTGCACGTGGTTCCTGCGCTGGAACCGGACATCAGGCTTGAACACGGTCCGGGCTTGCGGTCCGGCAGTCCCAGAATGTGGCCCAGTTCGTGGGACGAGATGCGGATTGTGTTGTGGCCCTCGTTCACTGCCTGTCGTCCGATGTAGACGGTCCCGTTGCCCAGGGAGGTGGTGATGGCGCGGGGCCAGCCGTTGTCCGCCAGGACCCGTATGTTGGCGCGCTGCCCGGCCGCGGCCGGCCGCAGTTCGACGGCGTCGACGCTCTCGTTCCAGATCGCCGCGCCTCGGTCGACCGCGGACCTGAACTCGGCGGAGCCGCTGGCGTCGTAGGTGACTACACGCGCGGCCAGGGCTCTGTCCGTGTCCGCCGATGGGGCAGCCACGGCCTGGCCGCCCATCAGGGAAAAGGTCACGGCCAGGGCGGCGGCGAGTCCTCCGGTCAACGTACGGACGTGCATGGTCGACCTCCTTGCAGAGAGATAGTCGTGCACATGACATTGCGTTGCCTCTGCTCACTGCCCAGCGAGGACTGACACCAATCCGTCGATCTGAGGCACTCGGTCACAGAGGGCGGCCAAGCCCGGCCATTCGAAGGCTCCATGAGCATCGCCGTAGCCCGTCGGTGCCCGCGCCGAGGCGTGGCCGCCCTGGAAGAAGCAGGTCTGCGGCAGCCGGACTTCGACCGCCTGTTCGCAGTGAACGTGCGAGCGCCGTACTTCATCATCGAGGACGCGCTGCCGCTGCTGCGGGACGGCGGCCGGATCATCACGATCTCGTCGGTGGCGACCCGGATGGCCAACCCGGCCCAGACGTTTTTCGCCATGACGAAGGCCGCGGTCGAGACGATGAGCAGGACCCTGGCCAACCAACTCGGCCCCGAGGAGTCACGGTGAACGCGGTCGCCCCCGGAGCCACCAGGACGGCGACCAACAGAGCCGTTTTCGACGCGCCGGGCGGGTCGCTGCCAACTTCGCCAAGCGGTTCGCCAACGTCGGCCCGGTGATCCACCAGTCGCCGCTGCCGAGGTCCACGCAGGAGCGCCGGTCCACCGCGACGGCTGTTGGAACGCGGTCCGCGTCGGCGGTGGCGAACCAGGCCGGTCGGGTCAGCGCTCGTATCGCCAAACCCATGCCGACCCCAGCCCACCCATTCGGGAGAAGCGGCTGCCCGCCGCCGACGACCCACCGGCCACCTGCGACGACTGCGAGATCACCGCAGGTGAGTCAAGCCGCGACGCGCCATCGGGCGGTTCAGCCAGGTCGAGCGGCCACACGCATGCGAACGAATGAAAGGAATGCTTACTATGAAAAGTGGCTTAATTGGCCTAAATGGGTTAATTATGCAGGAGGTGAATGAGTGATGGCGAAGGTCTTGTTCATAGTGAGCGGAGCCACGTACTGGGTACTGAAGGACGGCACCAGGTACGCAACCGGTTACTGGGCCGAGGAGTTCGCGAATCCGTACAAGCTGCTCACGGACGCAGGCCACTCGGTGGTGGTGGCCACACCGGGCGGCACCACCCCGAACGTCGACATGATGAGCCTGCGCCCGGCCATGGCGGGCGGTGAAGACGGGGCCCTCCGCCTGGAGGAGATCATCCGGGACGCGGAAGTGATGCGGCGGCCGCTCAAGCTGTCGGACGTGCGCCTTGAGGACTACGACGCGGTCTACCTGCCGGGCGGCCACGGCCCGATGGCGGACTTGGCGTTCGACGCCGACGCGGGCCGACTGCTCACCGCCCAACTGGAATCGGGTAATCCGCTGGCGATCGTGTGCCACGCACCGGCCGCGATGCTGGCCACCAGAATCCACGGCGTCTCGCCCTTCAGGGGCTACAACGTCACAGCCTTCAGCAACGAGGAAGAGGAGGCGGTAGGCCTGGCCTCCCGGGCGACCTGGCTGCTGGAGACGGACCTTAAGGAGAAGGTCGGCGTGAATTACAGCCGCGGCCCGATCTGGGAGCCTTTCATGGTTGAGGACCGCAACCTCGTCACCGGACAGAATCCTCGCTCCGCCGCCGTGCTGGGAGACCGGCTGCTGGACATCGTCAAGTAAGAACGCTTGGCAGCCGCCCGACGGCCCGGACACCGCGCGCCCCCGAACGGCCGTCCGGACACCGTCGCTGAGGAATGGTCGCAGGCGGCTCCGACGTCAGTGCCCGGCGCTCTGCCCGTCGTTGACGTTGCACCGATGGCGCTGCGGGAACGACGATGACGAAGGCTGAGTACCTGTCAGGTGTCGTGCGGGCGGAAGTCTTCATATCCGCCGCGACCGGGTCGGGGCAGGTGCGATGTACTCGGCGACTGCTCTGCAACACCAGGCCGTCACCTCGGCGACGCGCTGCTTCTCGAATTAACGGTCGAACTGCCCGCCTGCGATCCGCTCGGCGGGCGGCAGGTGGCGGGTCGGTGAGGCCGGGATGACAGCGCGGGTCCACGTTACGCATGTCGGTGGCGTCGTACCGGCCCGCGGGCTTGGCGGTGCCGGTGATGAAGCCGCGGCCGAGCGGCGAGCAGGCGGAGTCCGGTCGGCAAAGCGGTGGCCTGTCGGCTATGGCGACGCGGACGGGTCCAGGGCAACCGGCTCGCCGCCGATGCTCGCGGGCCGGAGCACTGGCTGTCAACGCTTCTGGCGGCAACACCGGATCGTGACGGGGCTTTGGCGCAACCAGCACAGACGCAGGGTGTGGTCGTGTCGGTCGGCTGCGGCCTCTCCCCGCTTCCATGGGCGAGGACGCGGGTGGTGGCGCCGCGCGTGGCGACTGAGGCCGCGAGGTCCGGCCCCGGTTCGAGCGTCCCGGGAGCCGTTGGCTGCCGCCAGCGGGCCGGGCGCCGAATTGGGGAGGTCAGGCGCTCAGGTCTGGCATTGGCTCGTGGCCGCAGGAGACCAACCGCTCCAGGCGGCGCCGGCGGCTTGAGCATGCACGCGAATCTGGGCCTTCCCTCCACAAATCAGGGACTTGCTTCCGACTTCGACAGGGCCGACGGTCGCGCCAGGTGCGACGTTGGTGCGACCGCTGCCGATTTTCCGCCAGGTCGAACCGTCGTACAGCCAGAACGCTTCGTAGGAGACCGTCAGAGCCCTGGTACCGGTGTTACGCAGCTTGACGTGCGCCGTCACTTCTCGATAGGGGACACCTTCCACCGAGTGTCGCTCGGCGCTGATACAGCCATTGACGGCGACCCGGCCGGTCGACACACCTCCGCCACAGGCGATCGCCGTAGCGTGGGCGTCGCCTGCCGGGACCGTCAGCATGGTGAGCGCGACTGTGCTCAGGATCGTTCCGATACGCCTCAAACGCATGGTCTGTCCCCTCTTCGAGTTCTTCTCTCTGGAGAGACCATGGCGCTGTTCGGGGCATGATGGGCGATTTCATTGATTTCATCACCCGATAGGCGGAAGCGGACCGTCGCAGCAGCGAACGATGCGTGCCGCCGTCGACCGGACGGCTCCTCCCGGATGAGGAGGTCGTCAAGGCTTCTTGACAGCCGGCGGGCTTGGAGGCGGCGGCAGGCAGTGCGGTTACGCCGCGCCCGGCTCCGGCTCGGCGCTTCGCGATCGCCGCTGCCGCTCCAGTTCGGCATAGCGTGCCCGCATTGCCCCGCTGGCGGCCGGCCCGGCGGTGAACACATATGCGTCGCTGTCGTCGAGGCTCTTACCGGTGCGGGCGTCGACCACGACCGGATCGGCCTCCTGACCGGTCTCGGCATCGACAAGGACCATGGATCGATCCTGCGGGGCGAGGTGCCGGTTACCCCAGGCGGCCAGGGCGACGATCACGGGCCGCAGGGAGTGCCCGCGTTCGGTGAGGACGTACTCGTGGCGGACCGGGTTCGTCTGATAGGGCCGCCGTTCCAGCAGGCCATCGGCGACCAGGGTCTTCAGTCGTGCGGTGAGCATGCTGGTGGAAATACCCAGGCTCTGCTGGAACTGATCGAAGCGCGTATACCCGTCGAAGGCGTCGTGGAGGATCAGCAGCGTCCACCACTCGCCGACATGCTGCACCGTGGTCGACAGCGGGCACTCGCGATCCTCCAGCCGGATCCTGCTCGACATGACACCCTCCGGGTTACTGCTAAAGTGAAAGTCACTGGCTTCTATTTTAGCAGTTGCCAGGGGTGTGCTCATCGTGCGTCCACCCGCGGGACAGTCGCGGACATGGTGTCCGGCATCTGCACAGCGCCTGGCACGCCCAGGACGCCCGGCACGCCCGGGCCGCCAACATTCAGCCACATGCGAGGCAGACATGACCGAACATTCCGGCCCAGTCGATGTCGCCGACCTGCCAGAGGTCGTCGGACGTTGCCTGCGGGCCCATGACATGCAGAACATCTCCACTGCCGCGGCAGCGTTCGCGCCGGAGGCCAATGTCACAGACGACGGCCGCACCTACCGGGGATCCGCCGCCATCAAAGGCTGGCTGGAGCAGGCCACCTCCCAGTACACCTACACCGCTACGCCTGTTGGAGCCGAGCGCAACGGCCCCGACAGGTACACCGTCGTCCAGCACCTCGAGGGCGACTTCCCCGGCGGCCGTGTCGATCTGCGCTACCGCTTCGTCCTCGACGAGCACGGACTGATCAGCGAACTCTTCATCGCCCCCTGACGGCCGCCGAGCCGTCACAGCATCCACCGATCCGCCTGCCCCTAGATCATGAGGAAGTATGAACACCTGGTTCATCACCGGCGGGACCCCGGGTGGTTTCGGCCTGGCCTACGCCGACGCCGCCCTGGAGCGCGGTGACAATGTCGTCCTTACCGCCCGCCGCCCGCATTTGCTCGACGACTGGGCCGGCCCCCACGGCGGCAGAGCGCTCGTCCTGCCGCTGGATGTCACCGACGCCCAACAGGTCCGCGAGGCTGTCCGTGCCGCCGAGGAACGATTCGGCCGTATCGACGTCCTGGTCAACAACGCCAGCCGGGGCTGGTACGGCTCCGTCGAAGGCACGGCCGACGCCGACGTCAGGCGGTCCTTCGAACTGAACTTCTTCTCCGTCACCGAGATCCTGCGCGCCGTCCTCCCGGGCATGCGAGCCCGTGGCAGCGGATGGATCATCAACATGTCCTCGGTCGCCGGCCTGAGGGGCGTGCCCGGCTTCGGCTACTACAGCGCCGCGAAGTTCGCCATCGAGGGCCTCACGGAGGTACTGCGGCAAGAAGTTGCCCCCTTCGGCATCAACGTCCTGGCCGTCGAACCCGGCGCCTTCCGTACCCGTGCGTACTCCGCCTTCGCCGACGAACCCGTGTCCGAGACGGTCGACGCGTACCTGCCGCTCGTCGAGGCCGTTCGTGCCTCCATGGTTGACCAGAACGGCCGGCAGCCTGGCGATCCCTACCGGGGAGTACAGGCCGTTGTGAACGCAATGAATCAGGACAAGCCTCCCCGTCGGCTCGTTCTGGGCGCCGCCGGCTACGACGCCGTCCACGGCCAGCTGGAAGGCATGATCGAAGAGTTGCGCGACTACGAAGCCGCCTCGCGCAGCGCGGACTTCCCTCCCGCGCCATAGCTGCGGCTCGCGCGTTGAGGACGAGCCCCAGACTGGAGGAGGAACAGGCCCAATACGCGGAGCGGATAGTCGATTTCGGCCTCGCGGCTGCTGGATACAAACGCGATGACCGAGCATTCCGGCCGCCGCGTGTTCTGTCCTGTGCCGGAAGAACATTTGGACATGTCTTTCACGGTCTGTGACAGTGAAAGAGAAGCCGGACACCCACTTCCACCGCGGAAAGGGCAGTGTCATCATGCGCGCTCTGCGATTCGACCGCTTCGGTGATCCCCATGTCCTGCACCTTGTCGACCTGCCCGATCCCGTGGCACGGCACGGCGACGCGGTCATAGCCGTCAAGGCTGCCTCGGTGAATCCCTCGGATCTGAAGAATGTCGCCGGGCAGATATCGGGAACGACCCTTCCCCGAATCCCCGGGCGTGACTTTTCCGGCGTTGTCCTGGACGGACCGCGGGACTGGACCGGGGCGGAGGTCTGGGGGACCGGCGGCGACCTCGGTATCACACGCGACGGTTCGCACGCGGAGCTGCTTGCCACACCCGCGGCGGCGCTGGTGCGCAAACCCGGGCGGCTGAGCTTCGAGGAGGCTTCGACCATGGGGGTCAATTTCGTCGTCGGCTGGCTCGGTACAGTCGAAGCCGCGCGGCTTGCCACGGACGAGAACATCGCTGTGTTCGGCGTTTCGGGCGGCGTGGGTGGCGCTGTCGCCCAGATCGCTCGTGCCGTTGGCGGCCATGTGATCGGCGTGGACCGGACACGGCCCGCCGACAACACCCCGGCCGCGGCGGTCATTGAGGAGTTCATCGCATTCGATGGCAGCGCGCAGGACATCGGGGCGCAGGTCAAACGGCTCACCGCCGGAAAAGGTGCGGATGTGGTCTACGACGCGGTCGGTGGCGTCACCACGCGGGCGGCCCTGGCCTCGCTCGCGCACAGCGGCCGACTCGTGGTGATCAGCGCTGTCGGCACGCGGACCGTGGAGATCGACCTTGTCGACCTCTACCACAACGAAACGCGGATCTTGGGCTGCAACAGCCTCAGCCTCAACGCCGCCCAATCCGGCGCGCGGCTCGACTCGATCACGCCGTACTTCGAGTCCGGACAGTTCCGCCCCCTCCCGATCACGGACCGCTATCCCCTGGACAACGGGACGGACGCCTATCTCGCGGTGGAGAAGGGGATACGAGGCCGAATGGTCATCTGTCCCTGAACCGCCGCTCGCGACGCGGCCCAAAATCTGCAAAACCCGCACGTTTTGACAACGACCCGCCGTGGGCGAAGTATTGAAGTGGTGTGCTCTTACGAGCTGCGAGAGCCGGCCCAACGAAACCGGTCGCGGAATCGCCGACCCCGCATGGTGGTCGACCCGCCGGCCCCGGGCGGGAAGGTTGAGCGATGGCCAAGGCCAGGACACCCCAGAACCTCAACAGGCCAATCCAGCGGGACGCACCGCTGCTCAGGCGCGGCAAGCTGGTGAAGCCGGGCGAGGGGGTCTCGATCTGGTGGATGGGCGACGACCGGATCACCTTTGCCGCTGTCAGCGAGGACACGGGAAGTGAGTACGCGTTCTGGCTGGACTATCCACCGCCCGGCACCGGTCCGCCCAGGCACGTCCATTCACGCGAGGAAGAGGGCTTCTTCCTGCTCGACGGGAATCTCGAACTGAAGGCGGGCGGAATCCACACCACCGTGGGTGACGGTACATTCTTCGCGGCGCCTCGCGGCATCCCTCATGAGTGGCGCAATATCGGCGAGAACAACGCCGAACTCATTACCTTCACCACCCCGGGCGGCAATGAAGGCTTCTTCCTCGAACTGGGCGCACCGGGCGACGAGCCTCCGCGTGAACACGGGACGATGCCGGTCAAGGAGATCAACGCCCGGACCCCGCGCTACGGCGTTACTTACCTGGAAAGCGGCCCCGACGGCTCCGACGGGCGCGAAAGGCCCCTTCCGATCGGTGAAGGACGCGGCCCCACCCTGGTGCTCCCGGATGAAGGCGACCGCCGGTACGCCGCCGGAGCGACGTACAACATCAAAGCGGCAGGTCTCGCGACCGCGGACGCCTACACGGTCACCGAGATCACCCTTGAGCCGGGCGGCGGGATGCCCGCCCATCGCCATGCCCGCTATGAGGAGGCGTTCTACGTCCTGGAAGGGACCGCGGCCGTGCTGGTCGACGGAGAGGAGTACGAAGCCTCCGCCGGAGCAGCCGTGCTCGTGCCCTGGGGAGTACGCCACCGGGTGCGGAACCGCGGCGATCGGAGCGTACGGCTGTTCAACCTGACGGTGCCCGGCGGGATCGAGGAGTACTACCGCGCCGCGTGCCGTCCGTCTCCCGGACCGGGCAGCGACCCGGACGGAGACCTCAACCGGCTGAGGGCGGCCGGGAGTCGGTTCGGTATCGAAGTCGACAGCGACGGCCAGGGGATGCCGGCCTGAACCGGCCCCCGGGTCGATGTCCTTGAAACAGGAGAGTTGTGATGACGACAGACGCCAACTTTTTGACGGGCAGTGACGGTCTCGTGGCTGTCGACAAGCTGGGGAACCACATCCTGTTCCTCGATCCGGAGACCTATGAGGTCGAGTTGACCCTCGAAGGCTTCGCGCCGAGGGTGCACGAGCTTCTCGTCTCGCCCGATCACCGTTTCGCGTATGTCCCCATATACGGCGCCGGTATCCACGGGGACAACCCTCATCCGGGCCATCTGGTCGCGAAGTTCGACCTGCGGGAGCGGAAGCATGTCGGTGACCTCAGCACGTACCCGCACCTGGCCCCGCACGGCCTGCGCTGGGGCGCGGACGGTCAGTTGTACTGCGTGTGTGAGAACAGCGGTGTGGTGCTCGAAATGGACCCCGAGAGCGGCACGACGGAGAACGTGATCGAGGTGGGCTCCAACAAGGCACACCGTGTCGAGGTGCTGCCGGACAACAGCAAGCTCTACACCGAGAACGAGGAGGACACGTTCGCGTCGGTCGTAGATCTGGCCACGAAACGCGTGGTCAAGAAGATTCCCGCACCGAACGGCTCCGCGGGAATCGGCATGTCCCCCGACGGGGAGACGGTCATCCTCGTCGACGCACAGCAGCCGCAGCTCTTCGTGGTCGACACGGTCTCGGACGAGATCCGCTCGACGATCACGCTCGACGGGCACCAGAAGGCGGCCCAGATCGCGCGCTACAGCCCCGACGGCAGATACCTCGTGGTCACGAACTTCGAGGAGCCGCTGGCCACCGTCTTCTCCGGGGACCTCAAGTCACAGACCCTGCTGCACCTCGGCCAGGGCCCCATGAACATGGCCTTCCACGAGGACGGGGAGACGGTGCTCATCGCGAATCACAACGAGGGCTCGCTGGCCGTGTGCAACCTCGAACGCGGTGAGGTCCTGCGTACCGTGCAGGCGGGTGTCGGTATCGAGACCCTGTCGTTCTTCTAGAGGCTTCCAGAGGCCGCTCATGACCACCGACTGGAATTCCAAGGCCGAGTCAGGCTTCCACACCGTCAGCGACTTCCGGTTCGACGACGGACACCGCCTCGATGTGACCCTGGCGTACCACACGCTCGGATCCTTGAACACGCGTGCTGACAACGCCGTGATGCTGTTGCACGGCACCACCGGGTCCGGCCGGCAGTTCCTGCAACCGTCCATCGCGGACTTCCTGTTCGGCAGCGGCCGACCCCTCGATGTGACCAGGTTTTTCGTGATCATGCCGGACGCCATCGGGCACGGCAGATCGAGCCGGCCCAGTGAGGGGCTCGGGCCCGACTTCCCGCACTACGGCTACGGTGACATGGTCGAGGGGCAGCATCGGCTGCTGGCCGAAGGGCTGGGCATCGAGCGGCTGCGGCTGCTGCTCGGCACGTCGATGGGCGGGATGCAGACGTGGATATGGGGCCAACGGTATCCGGACCAGCGGGCGCTGATGGCGGTCGCCAGTCTTCCCGAGCGCATTACCGGGCGGAACCTGCTGTGGCGGAGGATGCTCATCCACCTGATCGAGTCCGACCCCGGGTACGCCGAGGGCCGCTACAACAAGCAGCCGGCCGGAGTCGGTCACGCGATGGCGCTGTTCCGGCTCATGGTCGGCAGCGCGCGGCATATGGCCTCCGATCTTCGGTCCATTGATGTCACCGACAGACAGATCGAGGGAATTGAGTCGCAGGCACTGGACGGTGCGGACGCCAACGACGTCATTTGGGAGTTCGACGCGTCCAGGGACTACGACCCGGCGCCCGGCCTCCAGGCGATACGGGCGCCGCTGCTGGCTGTCAACTTCGAGGACGACGAACTCAACCCCGTCGAACTCGGGGGACTGGAAAGTGCCATCGCCGAGGTTCCCCACGGACGGGCCATCACACTCCCGGCCGGCCCGAAAACGCGGGGGCACCAGACGCTCCATGTCGCCGAGGTGTGGTGCAACCATCTCGCCGAACTGCTTGCGGAGACGGGGGGTTGATCACCCCGGGGCGCGCGCTCTATTCGGTGGTGAGCTGGCGCAGGTTGGTCTTGGTGAGTTCGAGGATCTCGTCCCCCCGGCCGGAGAGGATGGTCCGGGTAGCGAACAGGCTGAAGCCTTTGAGCTGCTCAAGGGTGATTTTCGGGGGCAACGACAGCTCGTACCGTTCGGTACGGGCGTCGATCAGCGCCGGTCCGTCGTGCGCGAAGGCCGCCCGCAGGACGTCCTCCAGCTCGTCGGCGCGTCCGGCGCGCGCTGCGAACAGACCGGCGGCGCGGGCCAGGGCGCTGAAGTCGGGGTTGTCCAGATCTGTGCCGTAGGTGACGATGCCCGCGGCTGTCATCTCCAGTTCGACGAAGGACAGCGCCGAGTTATTGAAGACGACGATCTTCACCGGGAGGTCCAGTTGGCGCAGTGTGATCAGTTCGCCGAGCAGCATGGCCACGCCGCCGTCACCTGACAGGGCCACCACCTGGCGGCCGGGCTGACTGGCCTGGGCGCCGATCGCGTGCGGCAGCGCGTTGGCCATCGAGCCGTGGTTGAAGGAACCGATGAGCCGCCGCTCGCCGTTCATGCGCAGATAACGGGCCGCCCACACCGTCGGAGTCCCCACATCGGCGGTGAAGACCGCGTCACGCGCCGCCAGCCGGTCGATCGCGGCGGCGACCTGCTGCGGGTGCATGGGGGAGCCGGCCGGTTCGGCCTCGGCCAGCCGGTTCAGACGGGCCCGAACCCGCCGGTAGTGTCCGATCATCTTCTCCGCGAAGCCGTCGTCCGTCCGGCGCTTCAGCAGGGGCAGCAGCGCCTGCGCGGTCTCCTTGACGGTCCCCACCAGGGGGACATCCACCTGCGTGCGGCGGCCGATCTGCTCGCCGCGCACGTCGACCTGCACGACCGGGACGTTCTCGGGGTAGAACGACCGGTACGGGAAGTCGGTGCCGAGCATCAGCAGCGCGTCGCAGTGTTCCATCGCCCGGTAGCCGGAGCTGTAGCCGATCAGCCCGGTCAGGCCGACGTCGTAGGGGTTGTCGTACTCAAGGAAGTCCTTGCCGCGCAGCGAGTGGACCATCGGCGCCTTCAGCGCCTTGGCCAGGGCGACTGCCTCGTCGTGGGCGCCCGCGCAGCCCGCCCCGGCCAGGATGGTGACCCGTTCGGCCGAGTTGAGGACGCGCGCCGCCTGCGCGAGCGACCGGTCGTCCGGCCGGATGAGTGAGGCCGACCTGAACACCGGGCGTGGTGGTGGCGTGGAGGCGGCGCGGTCGAGGAACAACTCGCCGGGGATGACCACCACCCCGACTCCGCCGCGCTCCAGGGCCGTGCGCATGGCGATCTCCAGCAGCCTCGGCACCTGCTCGGGCACGCTCGCCATCTCGCAGTACACACTGCACTCGCGGAACAGCTCCTGTGGGTGTGTCTCCTGGAAGTAGCCCCCGCCGATCTCCACGCGCGGGATGTGCGCGGCGATCACGAGCACCGGCACCCGGCTGCGCTGTGCGTCGAACATGCCGTTGATGAGGTGCAGGTTCCCGGGGCCGCAGCTACCGGCCGCGACCGCGAGCTCGCCGGTGACGCCTGTCTCGCCGGCGGCCGCGAACGCGGCGGCCTCCTCATGCCTCACATGCTCCCAGGCGATGCCGCCGTCGCGGCGCAGGGCGTCGGTGAAACCGTTGAGAGAGTCTCCCGGCAGGCCGTAGATCCGCCGCACACCGGCGGCCTTGAGCGTAGAGATCATGGCATCCGCGACTGTGGCGGCCATCCGTTCCTCCTCGGGCTGGGGTGAGCAAGCTCCTCATCAGCATGAACCGGTGCGGGCACGGTCGCTGATCCTCCTCGTCCGTCCGGCAGCACGATGCGGGACTGGCGTGTGTGCTGGGCGGTGAGCGTCCGGAGGCCGCCCGCGGGCTGAAGCTCCTGGGCAGTCGGGGCGCACCCGCCCGAGCTCTGTCAACCGCGGCGAAGTCGCCCGATCGGACGCACCACTCCGGACCGCCAGGTTCCGTCAAGGTGATCGGCCGTTCCGGGCATTGGGCCGGTAGTTGTTGAGTCTCAGTAGCCAATTCAGGGGTTGTGCGCGACGTCCCGTACCGCAGGCTGCCCGTCCGCCCGCCACAGCACCCGCCGTGTGGCCAGGCCCCCCAGCACGCCGGCCGCACAGCCGAGGATGCCCGCGGACACGGGCCAGTCGATGCCGGCCAGCCGGTCGAGCGACCAGGCGCCCGGCCCGGCGAGCCCGGTGACGGCGACGGACGCGATCAGGATCAGCGGGTACTCGTACCCGTCATCCTGGACCCACAGCCCGTGCGGGTATTTCACCGTGACCGCAACGGTCATGACACTGGCAACGGCCCCCACCGCGAACGGTGTCAGGAGCCCGGCCGCGAGCAGCAGGCCCCCGCCTGTCTGACCGCTCCCCGCCGCCAACGCGGTGAGCCGCCCGCCGCGGAAGCCGTCGCGCCGGAACTCCTCGGCGCCGGCGGCCAGTCCGGCGCCGCCCAGCCAGTGCGTCATCTTCTGCAGGCCATGGGCGGCGACCAGCCCTCCAACGACGATACGGAGGGCGAGCAGCCCGACGTCGGTACAGTCGGCGCCCGGGCCGGCCGTACCTCCTGCCGCACGCAGAGACTGTTGTCTGATGGTGAGACGTGGATACCGCATGGTCACTTCTTTTCTCGTTTGACGCCTTTAGCGCAAGGCCCTCATCCGGAGTGCGCAAGCCGTGTGTGCTCAATGCAGGTGGAAGGAGGAACTGGAGGCGTCGAGCGAGATCGGGATGCGTCCCTCGCGCAGTTCCCAGGGGAACGGGCCCTCGAAGGTACGCAGTCCCTGTCGGCACAGCGGGTCTTCGGCGAGCAGCTCGCGGGCCTCGTCGGCGGTGCCGGTGTTGAGGATGGTGAGACCATCACCGACCTGCACACCTGGTTCGACGAACGGGCCTGACGCCCAGAGCAGCCCGCGCCCTTCGAGCTCGATCATGTACCGGAGGTGGTCCGCGACGTAGGGCGTGATCTCGGCGTCCTCGGCGACCTTGCGGTTGATCGCCGCGAACAGCCGTTTCCTGGTCATGGGGGCGAGGAGTTGCTCTACGGTCTCGTCCGTCGCGGACATGCGGGCGCTCCTTCTGATCAGGGCAGTGCGGCAGTGTGTCCGCGTGTTGAGCAGGACAGAACTCCGGTAGGACGAGGGTTCTCATAAATCGGCCGACGAGGCAACACGGCCTGCTGATGCGCCTCTTCCACGGGGCCACCAGCCGATCAGCGCGGCTGCGCACACTGGACGCCTCCGGAAGGCGGGATCGCCGCCGCAGTGCGAGGGTTGGGCTCAGTCGCTCACATTCCTGGGCGATTGATTCGGCATGCATACATGCGGCGTCGGGCGGAGCGGACATGTCTGAGCGGTCAACCCAGCGATTGACCAATGGGTTCAATCTGCTTGTCGACGCACTCCAGGCAAATGGGGTGCGGAACATGTATGGCGTGGTCGGAATTCCGGTCACGGATGTGGCGCGTCTGGCGCAGGCCCGTGGCATGAGGTACATCGGATTCCGGCACGAGGCGTCGGCCGGAAACGCCGCGGCGATCGCGGGCTTTCTGACGCGGCGCCCGGGTGTCTGTCTCACTGTTTCCGCGCCGGGCTTTCTGAACGGCCTGGTCTCTCTCGCAGCGGCGACGGTCAATTGCTTCCCCATGATCCAGATCAGTGGTTCCAGCGAACGGCCCGTCGTCGATCTCCAGCAGGGTGACTACGAAGAACTCGACCAGTTCAGCAGCGCGAAGCCGTTCGCGAAGGCGGCGTACCGCGTCGACCGTCCCGAGGACATCGGGCTGGCCACCGCTCGCGCTGTCCGGGCGACTGTGGCCGGACGGCCCGGTGGTGTCTATCTGGATATCCCCGCCGCAGTCCTCGGCGCGACGCTCGACGCGTCGAGAGGAGCCGAATCGATCTTCAGCCCCGTGGATCCGGCTCCGGCTCAACCACCGGACTTCGCCTCCATCAGGCGGGCCCTCGACCTGCTGCAACGCGCGCGGCGGCCTCTCATCGTGCTGGGCAAGGGAGCGGCGTATGCGCAGGCGGACGAGTCCATCCGGACCTTCATCGAGCAGACCGGCATCCCGTTCCTTCCCATGTCGATGGCGAAGGGGCTGCTGCCGGACGGTCACCCGCAGTCCGCGGCGGCCGCCCGCTCCTTCACGATCGGCAATGCCGACGTCGTCTTCATGGTCGGCGCACGGCTCAACTGGATGCTGAGACATGGGGAACCACCCTTGTGGAACCCGAACGCGAAGTTCGTACAGGTCGACGTCGCAGCCACGGAATTCGACAGCAACCGCCCCATCGCGGCTCCCATCCTCGGGGACATCCGCTCCGTCTTCGACGTGCTGGTGAAAAAGCTTGAGCACTATCCGGTCCAGGTTCCCCGTCAATGGACCGACGAGATCGAGAGCCATAAGGCCAAGAATGTCGAGAAGATGGCCGCCCGTCTCGCCGCGCCCCATGTTCCGATGGGATTCTACGGCGCGCTCCGGGTGGTCCGGGATGTCATCGCGGACCACCCGGAAACGTATCTGGTCAACGAGGGAGCCAATACGCTGGACTTCGGCCGGGACGTCATCGACATCCATAAACCGCGGCACCGCCTCGACACCGGTACGTGGGGTGTCATGGGGATCGGAATGGGCTACGCGATCGCGGCAGCCGTGGAGACAGGTGATCCCGTGATCGTCGTGACAGGCGACAGCGCCTTCGGGTTCAGCGGAATGGAGGTCGAGACGGTCTGCCGCTACCGACTTCCCGTGGTAACCCTCGTGTTCAACAACGGCGGCGTCTACAAGGGCGACGCCGTGAACACCGAGTCCGCCGATCCGGCACCGACCGTACTCATGCACGACGCACGCTACGACAGGATCGCCGAGGCTTTCGGAGCCGCCGGCCACAACGCCACCACACCCGAAGAACTCGACTCCGCGCTGCGCCAGGCCATGGCATCGAAGAAACCAGCGGTCATCAACTGTGTCATCGATCCCACACTGGGCACGGAAAGCGGACATCTGCAGAACCTCAACCCACAGAGTTCGGTACCGGAAACAGCACTGAAAACAACGTAAGGGGACGGCCTCAAATGACGGCAACCGCACGCGCGGCAAAAGACCGGGCGAAGACCGACGCACGGAGCGCCGGGCATCTCGATCCTGAGAAGCCGTATCCGCTCGCGGGAATCACCGTACTCGACTTCACGCATGTGCTGGCGGGGCCGACATGTTCGCGCATGCTCGCGGACGGGGGAGCCCGGGTCATCAAGGTCGAGCGACCGGGCGCGGGAGACGACACCCGTAAAATGGGGCCGTTCCTCAAAGACGGGAGCAGCGAGTACTACCGCTTCGCGAACCTCGGCAAGCAGTCGATCGCCATCGACCTCAAGGAACCCGAGGACATGGCGCTCGTCAAGCGGATGCTCGGCAAAGTGGACGTGGTCGTGGAGAACTTCCGGCCCGGCGTGATGGCCAAACTCGGTATGGACCCCGAAGAACTGGTCAGGGAATTTCCGCGTCTTGTGGTGTGTTCGATCTCCGGCTTCGGCCAGTACGGGCCGATGCACGACCAAGCAGCGTACGACACGATCATCCAGGCCCTGTCAGGGATCATGGACGCGACCGGTACACCGGACGGCGGTCCCACACGTGTCGGCACGTCCCTCTCGGACATCGCGGCAGGCATCTACGGGTACTGCGGCATCGTGACCGCGCTGCTCGCCCGTGAGAGCACCGGCATGGGGAGCACGGTCGACATCGCCATGCTCGATTCGACGTTCGCCCTCCTTGAGCACGGTCTCATGGACGCACTCGGCCCGAGGGTGCGGCCCCAACGGCTCGGGAACCGGCATCCGTTCATGTATCCCTTCGACACCTTCGCCTGCCGGGACCAGCCACTCGCCATCACCGTCGGAAATGACCACCTGTTCGGAATCCTGGCCGAGGTACTCGGCAAACCTCAACTGGCGATGGACGACCGCTTTGACACGAACGCGAAGAGGTCCGACAACTGGGCCCCGTTGAAGCAGGAGATGGAAGCCGTGCTCACGGGCGACACGGCCGCCGTATGGCGCGAGAAGCTCGAACAGGCCGGAATTCCCGTGGGTGTGGTCCTCAATGTGGACGACACGCGCAGACTCCCTCAGATCAAGGCCCGGGCCATGGTGAAAGATATCGGAGGCCACGACGTTCCCGGCAGCCCAATGAAATACGGACGGTACAACTCTCTTGGGACACTGGCAGCATCGCCTGCTCTCGACGAGCACGGTGACGCCATCCGCGCCGAATTCCAAGAACAGAAGTAAGCGGTCGTGCCACCCACGGGCGAGATCTCGCCTACGGACCGTACAGCCACCGGCCGCCCGTGGCTCTTCGCGATGCTTACTGCCGCCCCACGTCCGCACAGTTGGACAACCTGACCGGCTCCGACGAGAGATACGTCGGCGTGCCGACCGGTGTCGAGGTCGGCATCACCGCCCCGGACGGTTCATCCGTCCCGATCGGCGGAGAGGGAGAGATCGTCGTGCGCGGAGGGTCCTCCTCGGTCGTCGGGCGAGGAGTCGTCGGCGGGTCGCGCTGGCCCGGAACCCGAGTTACCCTGAATTTCGGGGACGTCTATGCGGTTTGCCTTCTGGTATGGGTGCTGTTTCGTTCGAGAACCGGACCGTGGGGGATGTTCTGCGCGAGGCGGCTTCACGGTGGGGTGACAGGCCGGCCCTCATCTCGGGGCTGCCCAACGTCACCAAGCGGCGCTGGACTTTCGCCGAGCTGGGTCGCGACGCCGAGGAGGTCGCCCGGGCTCTGCTGACGCGGTTTCGGCCCGGCGAACATGTTGCGGTCTGGGCGGGCAACGAGCCCGAGTGGATCCTGCTCGAGTTCGGCGCCGCACTGGCTGGTCTGACGCTGGTGACGGTCAACCCGGCGTACGGGGCGGAGGAGCTGGCCTATGTTCTGCACCAGTCGCAGGCCGTCGGGGTGGTGGTGCAGGCGCAGTTCCGCAGCCGTGACCTGGTCGCCATCGCCACCGGAGTACCGGGTCCGCGCGAGGTGATCTCGATGGCCGACTGGGATGCCTTTCTGGCCGGGGCCGTCGCCACCGACCTGCCTGAGGTGGCCCCGGACGGCATGGCGCAGATACAGTTCACGTCTGGGACGACCGGCTTCACCAAGGGTGCGATGCTCGCTCACCGGGGTCTGGTCGCCAACGGCCGACTGTACGCGGAGGCGATCGGCGTCGGCGCACGGGACGTGTGGGTCAACCCGATGCCGCTGTTCCACACCGCGGGCTGCGGATTGACCACTCTCGGTGCTCTGCAGACCGGCGGTACGCAGATCCTGCCGCCCGGCTTCGATGCCGCGACCATGCTGGACCTGATCGCCGAAGAGCATGGCACGGTCGTGCTCTGCGTACCGACGATGGCCTTGCGGATGCTCGACGAACAGCGCAGGCAGCCCCGGGACCTCAGCAGCTGGCGGCTTCTCACGGTCGGTGGCGCACCCGTGCCCCCGGAGCTGATCCGCCGGGCCGAACACGAGACCGGCGTCACCGGCCTGATCGGCTTCGGCCAGACCGAGTCCTCGCCCTACATCACGCACACCGTCCCCGGCGACCCTGATCCGCAGCGCATCACCACAGTCGGCCGAGCCCTGCCCACGATCGAGGTGAAGATCGTCGATCCAGCGTCGGGTGAGCCCCGGGGCCCTGGGCAGCTCGGCGAGATCTGCACTCGCAGTGTCTGCGTCATGCTCGGCTATTTCAACAACCCGGACGTCAAAGCCGTCGATGACCAGGGCTGGCTGCATACTGGCGATCTGGGCACGCTGGATACCGAGGGCTATCTACAGGTCCAAGGCCGACTGACAGACGTGATCATCCGAGGTGGTGAGAACGTCTATCCCCGTGAGATCGAAGCTGTCCTGCTGACTCACCCCGCAGTGTCCGACGTCGCCGTCGCGGGCATCCCGGACGAGGAATGGGGTGAAATCGTCGCCGCTTTCGTCATCCCCGCCCCTGGCACCGCTTTCGACGCCGATGACCTGATTCGCTACTGCCGTGAACACCTGGCCGGCTTCAAAGTCCCGAGAGCCTGGTACGTCGAATCCAGCTTCCCGCTGACCGCCTCCGGCAAAGTCCAGAAATTCGTCCTGCTCGAGCGCGCCCAGTCGCAAACAGCCGGCCCTGCGGCGTGAGCCGTGTCCGCCCCAACCGTCGGCAGTACCAGGGCGGTACGGACCGGCCCGCATGAAGCGCCGCGCCGTTCGCTTCGGCACGGTGAGTGGCGAAGACCACGGGGAACCGAGGCTCTCCTTCTCACCCTCACTCAATCCGTACCTGCTGGGCGCCTTCGTTCTGCCGGTCGCGGAAACCATCTGCACCGTTCTCCAAACCACCTGACCGCCTGCCTGTACGTCAAAAAACCTTGGCGAGCTCAAGCGGCCAGCGCATCACCGCCGCCCCTGGTGAGGTCGGGACGCGGATACCTGATGAGATCGGTCCACGCCTTCCCGTCCGCGGAGCCCTGGACCACGTAACCCCGCCCCGTGGCCGCCTCCCAGCGCAGCGTGACGCGGTCGAAGCTCCGCGCCTCGCCCAGGTCGACGGCGAGCCAGCTGTCCGCCTTCGGACGGTCGGCGACGGAGACGGCCCAGCGGGTCGTGAGATCGCCGTCGACGGCGAGAGGCGCACCCTTGCCGGTGTCCGCGGAGGAGGCCGTCGCGGTGCCGCCCCGAGCCAGATCGGCGCCGTCGGCGCCGTTGCGCACCTCGACCGCGTACAGCGAGTAACCGTAGCGGAGGTCAGGGCTGATGCCCTGGACCCGTAGGTGACGGTACGACACCCGGGCGAGGGCGAGGTCGTCGGTGCGCCCGGTCGTCGAAGGAGGCGCGGTACCCGCGTTCTTGGCCGCGACGCTGACGCTGTCCTCGGCGGTGGTGTACGTACGGCTGCCGTCCAGCCCGGCGATGCCCGGCATCGTCAGGTTCCGCACCTCGATATGGCCCTCGCCCGCCGCCGTTCCGCCGGTCGCGTAGACGACGTCACCCGACGGCAGGGTGGTGAACCCGGCGTAGCCCGGCCGGCGCGTACGCCTGGTAGGCCGCCAGGCGCTCGGCGAGCGCGGCCTCGGAGCGGGCCGCGGCCCGGTCCCCCAAGGCTGACACGGGTCGACACCACAGGAGCCGGTGATGTGTTCGCCGGTGTCACGGCGGCTCACCTCGCCCACGGGACCAGCCTCGTCGAAGCAGCACAACAGGCAACCCTTGCAGCAGCCCAGGCCATCCGGAGACCGCGGTCCAGCCGATAGGGGCACCGCGTGGACCGTGGAGACCACTTACTACGCTTCTGCCCGAGAAGTTCCCGTAACCTGAACTTCGCCTTCCTCCACGATGGCCCCGGATAGGACGCCCATACTGGCCGTCTTCTCGGCCCCATCGGCGGGGGCGGGGGCCAGGACTCGGGCGAGCCAGTCGTTGCGTGTTCCGCGCGCTGCGGTGGAGAGCGCGGCCTGCGGGTACAGTGCGTCGAATCCGTGGAAGCCTCCCGCCCAGATGTGCAGTTCCGCCTGGCCGCCGGCCGCCCAGATCCTGGTGGCGTAGTCGATGTCCTCGTCGCGGAAGACCTCGGCCGAACCTGCGTCGATGTAGGTGGTCGGCAGGTTTGAGAGGTCGTCGGCCACCGCGGGTGAGACATAGCCGGGCACCTGGTCGTTCTCGATGTCGCCGAGTACGGATCGCCAGCCGAACTCGTTCATCTCGCGGGTCCAGACGCCGGGTGTGCCGGAGTACTGCCGGCTGGAGGTGGTGGTGTTGCGGTGGTCGAGCATGGGGCCGATCAGGACCTGGGCGGCGATCGCCGGAGTGCCGCGGTCGCGGGCCATCAGGGTGACCCCGGCGGTGAGGCCGCCGCCGGCGCTGGCGCCCGCGACGACGATACGGGTGGGGTCGATGCCCAGTTCGGTGGCGTGTTCGGCGATCCAGAGCAGTCCCTGGTAGCAGTCGTCGACCAGGGTCGTGCCGGTGGCCTCCGGCGCCAGCCGGTAGTCCACGGAAACAACGACGGCGCCGAACAGGTCCAGCCACTCCAGCGGGATGTCGATCTGCGAGAAGCGGTCCCCCATGACCATCCCGCCGCCGTGCATCCAGTAGACGCACGGTGCCCCGGTGGAGCTGTCGGTTCCGGCGGGGCTGAAGACCGACAGCGGAATCCGCGCGCCGTCCGCGCCGGCCACGGTGGCCTCACGCCGCTCGACTGCACGACCTACGAGCAGGGGCTCGACCGGCATCGATGAGAAGGGGCGGATCTGCGCGAGCGCCTCGGAGTCGAGCTCGGAACGGAGGGGCATGTCGGCGAGCAGCGCGCGCAGCTCGGGGTCCAGTTCGGGTCGTGCCTGGGTCACGGTGGACACCTTTCGTCGGATTGTGCCGGGTGATCGGGGAGGAAGCGGTCGGATCGCGAGGATTGAGGAATGACCGGCCGACCGGTCGGGATCTCAGAAGGCGGCCTTGCCGTGGACCGGTACGTAGTCGGTGTACGCGGACTCCTTGGCGAGCAGTCCGTCGATCTGCGCCACGATGGCCTGGGCGGCCTCGCCGGCGAAGATCCGGTGGTGGTCCTCCTCGCTGGTCCAGCCTTCGGTGACATGAACGACGTCGGGGTCCGACGCGGAACGGGAGACGAGGTAGACGACGCAGTGTTCGCTCGCGCCGGGGCTGCCCTCGTTCAGGCCGGTCAGCAGCAGGTCGACCAGTTGATCACCCATCCCGGGCTTGGCGGTCAGGGTGGCGTTGAATCCGTAGTTGGTGGTCATGACTACCTTCTTCTGCGGGCGGCGGAGTGTGGATGTGCGGTCCTGGAGCGAGAGCCCAGTGGCTTGCTCCTGGATTCCAGTGATTCCATTCAACCGGCGTGATCTGCGGAAACGGTAGAACGATGCTCGCGGGCGCTTGCACGATCCTCTCTGGTTCGAGAGCAGGTGCCCGGCTGTGTGCTGCAATTGAGGCATGCATCTCGACGAGCTCCGTACCTTGCTGACCCGGCATGCGCGGCCCGACTGGACCACCGCCATCGACGGCGTACTCATCTCGAAGGTCGAGCGGTCCGATCCGCCGGCGCCGTCGATGTCCGGCACGGTGCTGGCGGTGATCGCGCAGGGGGCCAAACGCCTCGCGTTGGGCAACCGGGTGTTCGAGTACCGTGCTGGGCAGTACCTCATCGCCTCGGTCGATCTGCCCGTCACCGGCCAGTTCACCGAGGCCAGTCCGGAGTACCCGGCCCTAGGGGTCGGGCTCACGCTGGAACCGTCCGCCGTCGCCGAACTGCTGCTCCAGGCCGGGCCGGGAGAAGCCGCCCGCTCCGGCGGGAGCGCGGTGCCGGGCATCGCCGTCAGCGACGCTCCCGACGCACTGCTCGACGCCGTGGTCCGGTTGCTGCGCCTGCTCGATGAGCCCCGTGACCGGACGGTGCTCGCGCCGCTCGTCAAGCGCGAGATCCTGTGGCGGCTGATCACCGGTGAGCAGGGCGGCATCGTGCGCCAGTTGGGCCTTGCCGACAGCAGCCTCAGCCATGTCGCGCGGGCGGTGCGGTGGATCCGCGAGCACTACGCGCAGCCGTTCAAGGTTGAGGAGGTGGCGCAGCTGTCCGGCATGAGCGTTTCCGCCTTCTACCGCAACTTCCAGGCGGTGACCGCGATGAGCCCCATCCAGTTCCAGAAGCAGATCCGGCTCCAGCAGGCCCGGCTGCTGCTGGCCACCCACCCCAACGACATCACCGGGGTCGGTCACCGCGTCGGCTACGACAGCTTGTCGCAGTTCAGCCGGGAATACCGCCGTCAGTTCGGCGCACCACCCAGCCAGGACGCAACCACCCTGCGCCATACCGTGCTCACCACCACGGGCGTCCTTCCTTGACATAACGGGACATCAGTCGAGCATGTCTCGGCATGGAAGAGAACTGTGCAAGGGGACGCGGGTATTGTCCTACCGCTTTCCCTGGTGAGCACAATTGAATGGGCTCATCGATTCCCGTGGGACGGGCAAAGGACTCCCCTCTCCTGCCGATCGCGGGCTCGCCGAGACTCAAGGGGGTGTCCCATGGCTTGGTTGAAGCATTCAGGCTGAGGGCGGGTCCAGTAATCCGTCCGTGGGAAAGCAGGCTGCCGGAGAGGAAAAGCCCGGAGAGGAAAAGCAGGAGGCGGTGCAGAACTCAGCTGTGGGTACGTCGGACTGTCCAGCCGGCCCGGAGCGGGATTGTGCAAGACTCCGCCAGTTCTGTGCAACGCATCCCTGTGCTGGGCTGGTTGAATATCCACTGCCCCTGTGGATCTGTCGCGGGGTAAATGCTGTGGACGTGCCTGGCGGCGTCCGTGCCATATGCGCGCGGATCCCGTGCACGCGGAGAAAGGAAATGATGACGGACGACACCCACAGCGGGATATCGCTCCACGTCAACGGTCTGACGCACCGACTGGCCGTCGACAACCGCAGGACACTGCTCGACGCGTTGCGGGAACAGATCGGCCATACAGGACCGAAAAAGGGCTGCGATCAGGGCCAGTGCGGTGCCTGCACCGTTCTGCTCGACGGCCGGCGTGTGGTGTCCTGTCTGACGTTGGCGGTCGCCGCCGACGGAGCTGAGGTCACCACGGTCGAAGGTCTCGCCGCGGACGGTGAACTACAGCCGCTTCAGCAGGCTTTCGTACGGCTCGACGGTTTCCAGTGCGGGTACTGCACCCCAGGGCAGCTCTGCTCGGCAGTCGGAATGCTGGCCGAGCACGCGGCGGGCTGGCCAAGTGCGGCCACCGCCGATGTCTCACCCGACGGCCCGGTGTCCGAACTGGACACGGCGGAGGTGCGCGAGCGGATGAGCGGCAACCTGTGCCGCTGCGGCGCGTATCCGTCGATCGTACGCGCCGTGCTCGAAACGGCGTCCCGCAAGGAGGCGACGAGGTGAAGGAGTTCGCCTATGACCGGCCCGCGCAGGTCCGGGAGGCTCTCACCCTGGTCGCCGGGAACGACGGTGCCCGGTACCTGGGCGGTGGCACGAATCTCGTCGATCTGATGAAGAGCGGGATCGAGACGCCGTCCCGGCTGGTGGATGTGCGTCATCTGCCGCTTGACGGCATCCATGAGGCGCCCGACGGCGGGCTCGCCATCGGTGCGACGACGACCAACAGTGATGTCGCGGCTCACCCTGAGGTACGCCGCCGGTATCCGGCTTTGAGCCAGGCAATTCTGGCGGGCGCGTCGGGGCAACTGCGCAACATGGCCACGGTGGGCGGCAATCTGCTGCAGCGGACCCGTTGTGCCTACTTCGCCGATCCCTCGGAGCCGTGCAACAAGCGGGTTCCCGGCAGCGGGTGTGCCGCGATCACCGGGGAGCATCACAACCACGCGATTCTCGGCTGGTCCGACCACTGTGTGGCGACCCATCCTTCGGACATGGCGGTGGCTCTGGCCGCGTTCGACGCGGTCGTGCACTATGAGACGCTCGACGGGGTCCATGAGATTCCGCTGTCGGAGTTCTACCCGCCCGTCGGTGACGCGCCGCAGCAGGAGACGGTACTGCCGCCGGGTGCCTTGATCACCGCGGTGACCCTGCCGGCCTCCGCGGTGTCCCCGCGCTCGCGCTACCGCAAGGTCCGGGAGCGCGCGTCCTATGCCTTCGCCAACGTGTCCGTCGCGGCGGCTCTGGACGTCCACGAGGGAACGGTCCGCGGCGCGCGGATCGCCTTGGGAGGTCTGGCGTCGCGGCCGTGGCGCGCTCGGGTCGCCGAGTCCGTCCTGCGGGACGGACCGGACACCGCCGACATGTTCCGGACCGCCGCCGATGCGGAGCTGTCCACCGCGCGGCCGTTGAACGACAACGGATACAAGGTGACATTGGCGCGCAATCTGATCGAGGCAGTCCTGACCGAGCTCGCCGAGCGGACCGAGTGACGACCGGCCGGCTGCCGCCGCCCCACTGACGCTACGAACGTGAAGCCGAGCACTTCTCCGGCTTCACCAGCACCGCCCGCACCCTCATCTGCCACCACAGACTCACCAAATGAAGTGACTTTTCAAGGAGATCCAACGCGTGAACGCGTTCTCTGCCGGCGCGTCTGCGGACGCGAAGAAACCGACTGGGCATTTCACTGTCTTTCCGTCCACCGCCCCGGCGATTCCGCTCATGTCCGTCGTGGGAACCGCACAGCCCCGGGTCGAGGGCGCGGCCAAGGTCACCGGCGGCGTCCGCTACGCCGCCGACGAGCCGATGCGGGACCTCGCCTTCGGCTGTGTCGTCACCTCCACGGTGACCCGGGGACGCGTCCGTGACATCGATGTCTCCGCCGCGGAGGGCATGCCCGGTGTGCTGGGTGTGATCGACCACCGCAACGCGCCCCGGCTCAACCTGGAGGCAGGATCGTTCTTCGGTCCCGACGGCGGCATGCACCTGCTTCAGAACAATGAGGTTCCTCATTCCGGCCGGCCGATCGCGCTGGTGATGGCGGAGACGATGGAGCAGGCCCGGTCGGCGGCCGCGGCGCTGCGGGTGACGTACGACGAGGAACCGCATGACGTGGACTTCTCACTTGAGCACCCGGCCGCCCGGCCGGCGACGCCGTTCTTCGGCGAGGACGCGAGCGTCGGTGACCTGGACGCGGAGCTGGCAGTGAGCGCGGTGGTCGTGGACGAGCGGTACCGGACGCCCGAGGAACACGGCGCCGCCATGGAGCCGCACTCCGCGACCGCCTGGTGGGAAGACGAGCGTCTCCAGGTCATCGACTCCAACCAGGGGCCCTTCCTGGTCGCCATGACGGTGGCCACTCTGTTCTCCCTGGACCCGAAACAGGTGCGCGTCCGAGCACCGCACGTAGGCGGCGGCTTCGGGTCCAAATCGGGGGGCTGCGGCCCCCAGCTGGTCCTGGCGGTGATGGCCACGACGATGCTCGGCCGTCCCGTACGTGTCACCCTGACCCGGAGCCAGGTGTTCCAAGCGGTCTCGGCACGGCCGGCGACCGACCAGCGGGTCCGGATCGGGGCGGATGCCGACGGTCGTCTGCGGGCGATCCACCACGTGTCGGCCTTCGAGGTCTCGCCGCTCGCGGACTACCTGGAGAACTGCACCGAGCTGTCCAACACGCTCTACGCGGCTCCGGCGATCCGTACCCGGCGCATCGCGGTCCCGGTCGACATCCTGCCGCCGTACTCGCTGCGTGGGCCCGGTGCGACGCCGGGTTCGTTCGCGCTCGAATCCGCCATGGACGAGGTGGCGGAGCGTCTGTGCATGGATCCTCTCGAACTACGGCTGCGCAATGAGCCCGCCGCCGGCCCCGTATCCGGTCTTCCGTTCAGCCGCCGCAACCTCGTCCCGTGTCTGCGGGAGGGCGCTCGCCGGTTCGGCTGGGCCACACGTGACCACCGCCCACGGACGCGGGCAGAGGGACATCTGCTCGTCGGCACCGGAATGGCGGCCACGTCCTTCGGCGCGGGGGCACTGCCCTCCTCGGCGTCGATCACCGCCGAGACCGACGGGACCTTCACCGTGGCCGTCGGCGCCTGCGACATCGGTACCGGCGCACGGACCGCGCTGACCGCGGTGGCCGCTGACGCGCTGCGCGTCGATACCGCGCGGATACGTGTCCTGATCGCGGACAGCGACCTCGGTCCGGCGTGGAGCGCGGGCGGATCCAGAGGGACGACGTCCTGGGCGTGGGCGATCATCGAGGCCGCGGCGAAGCTGCGTTCCCACATGGATGACGCGACGCTGCCGCTGACGGTCTCGGCCGACACCACCGAGTCGCTCGGCGAACTGCCCCTCGTGGAACGGCACTCCTACAGTGCCGTGTTCAGCGAAGTGACCGTCGATCCGGCGACCGGCGAGGTGCGCGTGCGGCGGCTGCTGGGGATGTTCGCCGTGGGCCGCGTGATCAATCCGCTCCTCGCACGCAGTCAGCTCGTGGGAGGAATGGTCATGGGGCTGTCAATGGCCCTGCACGAAGAAGGCGTCCGTGATCCGGTCACGGGCCGGCACATCAACGCGGACTTCGCCGGGTACCACATCGCCGCACACGCCGACGTCCCCGACATCGAAGCCGACTTCGTACCCGACTACGAACCCGGCGACCCGTCAGGCATCAAAGGCGTGGGAGAGATCGGCACTGTCGGCACCGCGGCCGCGATCGCCAATGCCGTCTGGCACGCCACGGGAGTCCGCCAGCGGACTCTTCCGGTCCGTCTCGACCGCGTACTGGAAGAGCAGCCTCTGCGATGACTCATCCGCATCGAAGGTCCGCCGCGCCGAGCCGAAGGACCGCCGGGATCGGTTTCGCCGTCGGGCCTGCCAGGGGTGGAGGCATAGATGCTGCGTGAGGTCTGGCCGTACGTCGACGCCCACCGTCGTGCGGGCCGGCCGGTCGTGCTGGCCCGCCTGGTGGACTGTGACGGGCCCGCGTCACGACCACTCGGCGCCACGATGGCAGTCGCCGGGGACGGCACATGGCGAGGATCGCTGTCGGGCGGCTGCGTCGAGGGCATCATCCTCGACGCGGCCCGCGACGTCCTGGCGGGAGCCGCACCCCATGTGACCACCGTGGCACCCGGAGAGCACCTGCTGCCCTGGGAGGACGCGCCGGCCTGTGCCGGAGAACTGCGGGTCCAGATCGCCGCCGC
>NZ_FMDK01000813.1 GCF_900091995.1 Streptomyces sp. MnatMP-M17 | reverse complement strand
CCCCGCACCGGCAGCTCGGCGGAGGCCGGATCGGCGAGCAGCGACTCCGGGTCCGGCAGGTCCATCCGGTCCAGATGGGCGAGGAGTTCAAGCCCAGGCCCGTCCCCCACCGTGCCCCGTACCAGCAGTGCCAGCACCTCCCGGGAGACGGAGGCCGCCGTGCCGAAGGCAAGCAGGGCCAACGCGGCCTCCCAGCTCCGGGGTGAGGGCCAGGCACCGCCGCGCCGTGTCTCCGTGCTGGGCAGCCGGTGGATCAGCGTCGGCCGGGCTTCCAGGAATCCGCAGACCGCGCGCCGGGCGAAAGCCACCGCCTCCGGCAACCGCTCCGGCACCAGCCGGGGCAGCTCCGCCCGGGGCCAGACCCCGCCCAGCCCGCGCACCACCACCTCGCGGTCGTGCAGCCAGTACAGATGCACGAACCGGTTGGCCAGCGGCGGGCTCAGCTCCCACCCGTCCGCCGCCGACGCGCTCGGATTGGCCGCGGCCACGATCCGTACCTCCGGCGGCAGTTGCAGCGCACCGACCTTCCGCTCCAGGACGACCCGGAGCAGCGCGGCCTGGACGGCCGGTGTGGCGGTGGAGAGTTCGTCCAGGAAGAGCAGCCCCCGCCCGGCCCGTACCAGTTCCACGGCCCACTGCGGCGGCGCCATCGGCACCCCTCGCACCGCCGGGTCGTCGCCGACGATGGGCAGCCCGGAGAAGTCGGTCGGCTCGTGGACGCTGGCGATCACGGTCGTCAGCGGCAGGTTGAGGGAAGTGGCGAGCTGCGTCAGGGCCGCGGTCTTGCCGATGCCCGGCTCGCCCCAGAGCAGTACGGGCAGGTCGGCCGCGACGGCCAGGGCGAGGGCTTCGAGGCGCTCGTCGGGGCGCGGCTCGGTGGTGGTCGTGCGCAGGAGGGCCAGGAGGTCGTCGGCGACGGCGAGTTGGGTGCCGGAACCGGTGCCGGTGCCGGATCGGCCGACGGAGGTGGGTACGGGAGCGCCGACGGCGGGGATCTGGTCGGGAGCGGGCAGGAGGGTGCTGGAAGTCATGGGCATCACCTTGGGTGGCGTAAGGGAACGGGACGGCCCGTCCCGGATGTTTGGGCGTGCGGCGCGCAATGCGCAGTGCGAGCACGGGACTCGGGCAGCGCGAGCAGGGGATTCAGGCTGTGTGAGCAGGGGACTCAGGCAGTGTGAGTACGGGACTCAGGTGGGGCAGCCGGTCAGGCGATCGCCCGGTAATCAGGTCAGGTCAGGTCAGGTCAGGTCAGGTCTGGCCGGTACGGGGCCGGGCCCGGCTGCTCCGCTTGAGGCGCATCGCGCGAGGCGTACGGCGGTCGAGTCGGGGACGGTGGCGCGCCTCCGCGTGTCTCAGGTCCGAGGCCGTTCCGCCCGCTGCCGAACCGGCACCGGGGTGTACGGCGACCAACCCCGAGCGGAAGAGCCCGTGGTCGATGCGGCGGGCCGCGGCCGACTCCAGTTCCTCCCGCAGCGGCCCGTCGCGCAGGACCGCACCGGGACCGAGCAGCCCCTCGACCACGGCCAGGGCCCCGGCGACATCACCATGGCCCAGCCGCTCCCGGACCGCGGGCAGCGCCTCCGGGTCACGGTGCACCTCGTCGATGGCGCGCAGACAGGGCAGCGCGGGCCCGCCGAGCGCCACCAGCAGCTCCTCCCGGCGCAGTTGTGCCGGGTCGTGATCGATCGCCGTAAGTGTCCCGTCCCGCAGCGCGATCCGGTGGACCTCACCCCGGCACTCCACCCGGTGCGGATCACCGGGCGGGAGGGCAAGGCCGGTCGCCGGTCCCGAGCTGGACGACGCCGCTGAGCCGAACGCCGCCAATGCCGTGGCGACGAGCGGATGCAGCCGATCGGTCGCGACCAGCCCGGCCCGCAGCAGCTCCAGATCCGGAAGGACCCGGGCCGCCGCCTCCGGCAGCACCGGAAGCGCCGCGACCTCCTGCGGCGGCAGCGTCTCCCGCAGCGGCCGGAACGTCGGGGCATGGCTGTTGTCGGGAGCGACGAGTTCGAGTACGGCACGGCTCCGCGTACCGAGCCGCACGGTGAAGGCCCCGCGAGGGCAGCCCTCGGCCCGCAACAGGAACTCCGCCTCGGCAGCCCACCTTGCCGGCTCCCACGGGGAATCGTGGACGGCGGGCCGATCCGGCACGTCCGGCACGGCCGGTACGTACGACACGTCTGGCACGTCTGGCCGCGCGGGTGCGTGGAGCCGGTCGGACGCGGGGGGCCGCGCGGCCGGCACCAGAGATAGCGCCTCGCCCGCACCGCACCGCCACGCCAGTTCGCCGCTCCGCTCGGAGTCCCAGAGATGCCGGTGCAGGTCGAGCCGGAAACGCCGGTTGGGATGCGGGTGCGGGTGCGGATGCAGAAGGTGCCCTGGACCGCTCCCGGACTCCACCCGGGACTCCTCCCACAAGGCCAGGGATACCCTCTGTCCGGCGTCCGCCCAGGCCGGCGGTGTCCGCACCACCAGTTGCAGCGGCGTGTCGCCGGAACTCCGGTAACGGGCCAGGGAGATGGTGAGGCCGGCGCGGAGCCGCCCGTCGGGGGCGGTCCGGGGCAGGTGCCAGCGGAGCAGATCCGGAGCCAGGCGGCGCAGATCCGCACGAAGGCGGGTGACGAGCTCGATGCCGTGGCGGTCGCGCACGGCGCGTAGATCGAGATCGATGTCGACCCGGGCGGCGGCGCATGCCCCGGCCCAGTCGCCAACGGCACGTCGTGCGGTCGCGGTCTCGATCATGGACGGTGGTACGGCGTACTCGCGCACGCGATGCCACATCAACAGGTGGGCCGGAATCGTATTCGCGAAGTGATGTGCCATCAGCACTCACCTTGCGCGAACGATTCCCCCGATCCGTACGAGGAGTAGTTCTTCATCCCGGGCATCATAAGCACCACGATGAGGATCTGCCAGTCCCCTTCGGCCGCCCGTCGGTCTTCCTCGACGCACGACTCAACGCCCGGAGTCGCGCGGCGACCGTACGAAAGCTCCAGGCCAGTGAGGTTCTCTCAACGAGATGATCTCGTGAGGTGACTCGCCCCAGGGATCTCGCGAGCCGCGATGAGTTCTGCGGCCTCCGGCAGTCGTACTGTCGAATCCCGTCACCGAGGAGGACTTCTGATGCGCGACGTGACCTATTCGATGAATGTCTCACTTGACGGCTACATCGTCGGGCCGGACGGCGGCTTCGACTGGACGCCGCCCGACGAGGAGGTCTACCGCTTCGTCATCGACGAGGTGCGAGAGACCGGCGTTTACCTGTTGGGGCGACGGCTGTACGAGACGATGCTGTACTGGGAGACCGCCGACCAGGATCCATCGCTCGACGCCACGAGGCTTGAGTTCGCCGCGATCTGGAAGCGGCTCCCGAAGGTGGTGTTCTCCACCACGCTGTCGGCGGTGCGGGGCAATGCGCGCCTGGCCTCCGGCGGCCTGGCGGAGGAGATCGAGCGGGTGCGGGCCGAGCCGGGGGACGGCAACATCGCGGTCGGCGGCGCGACTCTCGCCGCCGAGGCGGCCGCGCTGGGTCTGATCGACGAATACCGGGCCAGGGTCCACCCGGTGCTGGTCGGCGGTGGCATTCCGTTCTTTCCCCGGCACGAGCGCCGGGTGGATCTCGAACTCGTCGAGACCCGCACCTTCAAATCAAGAGTCGTCTACCTTGGCTACCGCGTGACACGTTAGCCGGCCCCTCCGCCGGCAGAAGTCACGTTTCAGCGGACCTCCATGCCATTCCGGAGTCTTTCCGCGCCGAGTTTCTCGAACAGCAAGACGCATTTCATGTGTACTGGGTCATACGCTTCAAAGGCACCGGCAGTTGGTTTCGCAACAAACCACAGGCCTCAGCCTCAGCAGCTCAATGTCCGTACCACGCAGAACGCTCGGCTGGGATATCCCAGCCGAGCGTCTGGTCGAGCCGCTGACAACAGCCGCTTGGCCGGCAGGCTGCCAAGCCCCCTTGAATTCGCCACCGGGAGGGGGTTTTATGCCGCCGACGTGGCCTCTAGGCTGCCATCAGGTCAGATCGTCGGTGTCTCGTCGACGACTTCCTTGTGCGGTTCGACAATGAACTTCCAGCCGTCGCTGGGCTCCAGGAACCGCACTCGGGTCGGGTAGATGTCCAAGGCGCGGCGGTCGCGGTTCTGGCTGCCCGCGTTCTTCCGCCCCCGGATCGGCTCCTCGAACAGGTCGACCTTGACGTCCGGCACCGCGACGACTTCCTCGCTCCAGCGCTGAACAACCCCCGCGCCGAACGCGTCCCGCGCGGCGGAGTAGAGCGACTCCAGAGATTCCTTGTTCCCGTTGGGCACGAAGAGGGCGAGGTTCAGGAGGACGCCGGCACTCTGGAGAACCTCGATTTCCTCCCCCGCCTCGTCGGCAAGCCAGACCCCGCGCTCTTCGGCGTTGTCCGGGAGAACATGGATTTCCTCACCGAACATCGTCCTCGCGGTGAAGGACCCTCCCTCAAAATTCTTACCCGGCTCCGTAAGGAAAGCCGGGGCATAGCAGTCGAGAGGAAGGCCATCCATCTCTGCCGAGACGAAGATGCCGTCCTGGAGGCCCAACTCTGAAACCTCCTCGGCCGTAAGACGTCGAGCCGTAACCTTCTCGGTATTCACGCCATTCCCCTTTTTTCGTGGCGTCCTGTGAATCATCAAGACTCTACCATGAAAACAACCGGCCAGTTCCCGCTACGTATGTCTTCGCACTCACGACAGAAATGCGGTGAGGGCCAGGAGTTGGCCTACCCTCTCGGCGAGATTTTCGGCAACGAAGTCAGTCGTCAAGTGGAATGCGAGCGGACTCAGCCGAATGGCAAAAAGCAGACAACAACAAGCAGACAAGAGGCACCTTGATGCTCGGCATTACGCTGTGTGCTTGCGCTCCCATCGGCTCCGAACGAGCGACGGCGGAAAACTTCGCTGAAGTCTCGGTTCTGCTCCGTGCGGCGTTCGGTGCCGCCTGTGTCGAGTTGGCCGAGTCGGCCAGGGGTGTCTGTCGCGAAGCACGGCGGTCATTCCGGCTCGTACTGGGCGAGAACTCGGCCGAGCAGGCGGGTCAGAGTCTGCCGGTCCTCGGCCGACAGCGGTTTGAGCAGGTCGTCCTGCACCTGATCGAGCACCCCGTCCATGCGCCGCAGTTGCCGGACACCGCCCCTGGTGAGCGTCACTTTGTTGCGCCGTCCATGGTCCGGGTCCGGCGCCCGGTCGACAAAGCCCTGCTCGACCAGTTCGTTGACGGCCGCCACAACGTCGCTGCGGTCGATACGGCACCGGCGGCCGAGCTCCGCCTGGCTCGCGGGCCCGAACTCGTGCAGTGCCGCCAGGATGCGGTAGTGGTACCCGCGCGCCCCGGCAGCGGTGAAGCCGTCGAACACCAGCCGGCGGGCGTACACGGCCAGTTGGGTGATCAGCCAACTCGGCTTCGCCGCCAAGCGCTCGGGGGTCTCATCCATGGCGGCCACTCTATCGGCATGAGTGTTGGCAAGACCAACACTCTGGCATAGTGTTGGTCTCACCAATGTTCAATGACCATCAATCGAGCGACCATCAAAGGAGCCGTCGTGCCCACCGCCGCCCTGACCACCGACCGAGCCGAGATCGCCGACCTGTTCGCCCACCTGGCCAACCTGCTGGACGAATGCCGCCACGAAGACGCCGCCAGCGTCTATCACGACGACATCGCGGTGCACTCGCCGAAAGGCGAACTTCACGGCCTCGATGAGGTGATCGCCCACCTGAAGCGAAGCCAGATCGAGGGAGAGCACACCCAACACATCCACGGAGACGTGTTGGTGCACGTCGACGGTGACCGCGCGAAGGCCACGGCGAACCAGCTCGTGTACTTCTACCGCGACGGCGAAGCGCCCCATCGGACAAGCGGCCTGCGAGTGGCCTGCACCGCGGTGCGGACATCGGCGGGCTGGCGAATCAGCGACACGCACATCGCGCTCGCCTGGACGCACGAGAAGTGAGGCGGTGAGTGTCAGAACCGGACCTCACCTGTTCCATGACCAAGGGCCAGGTCAGAGACCTGGCCCTTGGTGTCGTCTTCGTGAATCACCCGTACGTCAGCGTGGCCTTGTGGATCGTGCCCACGCAGTGAGCCTGTGCGTCACCAGGCCAAGGCGTCGGCCATGTCCGACTGCCAGTACGAGACGCTGAGCGAGCTGTCGATGTACACGCCCTTCGCGGGCAGTGACGGGCGGGCGACGCTCGCGCTCTTGTCGAAGTAGACAGCGAGGGACTTGGCCGTGTAGCCGTGGGAGCCGCTGCCGTCCGCGGCCGAGAGAAGGACGCTCGCGTAGCCCGACTCACCCGGGGCCAGCGTGACCACGGCCTGCGGCTTGGAGGCCTCGATGGCCGGCGGGACGGACTGGGCCTCGCTGAATCGGACGACCGGGTAGCCGATGAGGTCGCAGTTCTTCGAGCCGGTGTTGGTAACGGTGAGAAGGAGGTGGTTCAGAGGGCGGGAGACCTCCGTGGCGGTCGTCCTCGTGGAGGTGCTGGAGCAGGAGGTGGAGGCGGGGACGGGGACGGACTTCGAGCCGTGCGAGCCTGTGGAGCCCGAGGCGCCCGTCGAGGCCTTGGAAGCCGAGCCCGCGGAGTGGGCCGAGGCGGCGGAGCCGGCCTCCGCCGCCCCCGTGGAAGTTCCCTCGCTCGTCTCGGGCGAAGGTGCGCCGGCCGCCATGGGCGACGAGGTGGACGCGGACGCCGTCGAAGCGCCCTCGTCGCGGGTGCCCTCGCCGTTGTTGCACGCCGTCAGTGTCAGTGTGGCGACCGCGAGTGCGGCGGCGGCGAGCATGCGGGTGCGGTTGGTACGTGCGGACATGTGGTCCCCCAGAGGCGGTACGGGTCTGTGCGCAGGCCGCTCGACCGGGTGCCGGGAGCGGCGTGCTTGGATGACCAGAGCTTGTGCCGTGATCCGTCCCGGGCGCCACAACTGCCGGAACATCCGGGACGCTGGAACGCCTGCAACAGCTCTGGCCTGGGGGAATGACCTCCGCCTGGAACGACGGTCCGGGACGTGAAGAGAGGGAGGGACAGTGACGGGGGATGAGTTCTCGGAGCTGTTGGGCCGGTTGAAGGAGCGGTCCGGGCTCAGTTACGGAGTGCTCGGGAAGCGGCTGCACATGAGTGCGTCCACACTTCACCGGTACGTCAACGGGGACGCCGTACCGACGGACTACGCGCCCGTGGAGCGGTTCGCCCGGGTGTGCAAGGCGACTCCCGAGGAACTGGTGGAGCTGCATCGGCGGTGGATCCTCGCGGATGCCCGGCGTGGGCGGAAGGCGGGCGGGGCTCCTGCCGAGGAGGCACCGAAGGTACGGACAGGGGAGGCCGTGCCCGGGACAGCCGGGGCCGAAGTGGCGGCCGTGCCCGAAGCAGCGGCCCGGTCCGGACCGGCAGCCGGATCCGGAGCAGCGCCCGGATCCGAAGCGGCAGCCGGTGCCGGAGCAGCAG
>NZ_FMDK01000562.1 GCF_900091995.1 Streptomyces sp. MnatMP-M17 | reverse complement strand
GCCGTCGACGGACCCGATGGGTTACCGCCGATGGCAGCAGGACCGGAGGCTGTACCGCCCGGCGACAGAACGTCCATGGACGATGTCGCGGCCGGTCTGCTCGCGGAGCTGGAGTCCGAGCGCACGGCCGAGATCGATGCCCATCTCGCCCTGCTCCGTGGGCTGCGCGCGCTGCCTCCGGTGCGTCGGCCCCGCAGATATTTCCCGGACAACTCCCCCGACCACGCGCGCCGGGTGCTGCGCCGGGCGGAGAACACCGACCGGCCCGGCGAGGAGACCGCGCGACTGCTTCGGACGGCCTTCGCGCACCACATCACACAGGTCTTCGGGCGGCAGTGCCAGGTCGAGGGCGGCAAGGACGCCGGATTCACGCTCTACGAGCACGCCTTCCTGCTGATCGACGGCAGCGAGATGAGCCTCTGGGAGGTGGAGCACACCGCGACGCCGGACGGCCGGCACATGTGCGAGGTGTACGAGGCGGAAAGCGCCGCGCGCGAAGCCATGGAGCTTCGCGCGCGGGTGCTGTGAGACGGCGTGGAGAGGGCGTGGGGAGTGGAATGTGATGCGGCGGAGCCGGTGGGCCGCGGTAGCTGTCGCGGTGGCTGAGCGAGGGCCGTACGAGCGTGCGGAGGCGGCTCAGACAGCCACCGGGACCTTGGCCTCCGCCCCGGCTCCACCGGCCGTACCGTCCTCGGCTCGGGCGGCGCCCTCGCCCTGGTCCGGGCGGCCCGTCTTCCGGGCTGCCTTGAGCAGGACGACCAGCCCGGTGCTCACCGCCGTACCGACCGCGATGGCGATCAGATAGAGGACCGGATTGCCGATCAGCAGGATCACGAAGATGCCGCCGTGCGGTGCCCGCAGGGTGCACTCGAAGAGCATCGACAGCCCGCCGGTGACCGCGCCGCCCACCATCACCGACGGGATCACCCGCAGCGGATCGGCCGCGGCGAAGGGAATCGCGCCCTCGGTGATGAAGGAGGCACCGAGCACCCAGGCGGCCTTGCCGTTCTCCCGCTCGGTATGGGTGAACAGCTTGCCGCGTACGGCCGTGGCCAGGGCCATCGCGAGCGGCGGGACCATTCCCGCGGCCATCACGGCGGCCATGACCTTGAGGCTGCCCTCGTTGGGATTGGCGAGTCCGCCGACGGCGAAGGCGTAAGCGACCTTGTTGAGCGGGCCGCCCAGGTCGAAGCACATCATCAGGCCGAGTACGACACCGAGGATGATCGCGTTGGCCCCGGAGAGGCCTGACAGCCAGTCGGTGAGCGCCTTCTGGAGCGAGGCGATGGGCTTGCCGACCACCAGGAACATCAGAAAGCCGACGACCGCCGAGGAGATCAGCGGGATCACGACGACCGGCATGATCCCGCGCAGCGGAGCGGGCACCCGCACCCGCTGGATGGCCATCACGGTGCCGCCGGCGATCAGACCGGCGGCCAGACCGCCGAGGAAGCCCGCGTTGATGGTGAGGGCGATGGAGCCGCCGACGAAGCCCGGCACCAGACCGGGACGGTCGGCCATGCCGTACGCGATATAGCCCGCGAGGACGGGCAGGAGGAAGGTGAACGCCAGACCGCCGACCTGGAAGAGCAGGGCCGCCCAGCTTGTGTGGTCCGTCCAGACGAAGTGCTCGGCGACGGAGGGCGCCGTGTTGACGGTGTAGCCGCCGATGGCGAAGCCGAGGGCGATCAGCAGCCCGCCCGCGGCCACGAACGGGACCATGTAGCTGACACCGGACATCAGCCATTTGCGGAGCTTGGTGCCGTAGCCCTCGCCGGGCTCGCCGGAGCCGTCCACGGGCGTGGTGTGCGAGCCTCCGGAACCGGCGCCCGCTCCGGCGCCGGTGGCCGAGGCGGGGATCTCGCCGCGTTCGGCCTTGGCACGGACCTCGGCGATCAGTTCGGCGGGCCGGTTGATACCTGCCTTGACGCCGACATCGACGGTGGGCTTTCCAGCGAACCGTTCCTTCTCCCGTACCGGCACATCGTGCGCGAAGATCACGCCGTCGGCGGCGGCGATGACGGCGGCATCGAGCCGGCTGAAGCCGGCGGATCCCTGTGGCTCGACGACCACCTCGACGCCGGCCTGCTGCTGTCCGGCCTTCTCCAGGGCCTCGGCGGCCATATAGGTGTGCGCGATACCGGTGGGACAGGAGGTGACGGCGACGATCCGGAAGACTCGATCGGCGGCGGAGACATCCGGCTCGGCGTCATCGGGTTCGGCATCGTCCTGGATCAGGGCTGCCGCGGCGGTCGCGTCCTCGGCCGCGCGCAGCGCGGCCGTGAAGTCCTCGTCCATCAGACGGCGGGCCAGGGCCGAGAGGATCGTGAGATGGGCGTCGTCGGCACCGGCAGGCGCCGCGATCAGGAAGATCAGATCCGCCGGACCGTCCGGAGCACCGAAGTCGATGCCTCGCGCCGAGCGGCCGAAGGCCAGGGTGGCTTCCGTCACATGGGCGCTCCGGCAGTGCGGTATGCCGATCCCGCCGTCGAGGCCGGTGGGCATCTGTGCCTCACGCGCGGCCACGTCGGCCAGGAAGCCGTCCAGGTCGGTGATCCGGCCCAGGCTCACCATCCGTTCGGCCAGCGAGCGGGCCGCGGCTTCCTTCGTCTCGGCGGCCAGGTCGAGGTCGACCAGGTCCGCGGTGATCATCTCGCTCATCGCGGGCTCCTTCGCTCGCATATCTGCTTGAGGACTGTCTGCTTGAGGACTGTCTGGCTGGGGACTGTCTGCTTCTGGGCTGTCTGCTCGGAGACACAGGGAAGGCAGGGAGAGGAGAAGGGAAAGGGAAGGCACGACAGGCGGCTCATGAGGCGGGCTCCGTGAGTGGGCGGTCCACCGGTATGTCGGCGGTCACCGTGACCGCCGACGGGTCCAGGTCCGAGGGCGAGGGCATCACGCTCCCCGGTAGCCGTACGGCCGCCGCACCGTGCGCCACGGCGGACGCCAGCGCCTCCGGGCCTTCGCCGCCCGCCGCCAGAAAGCCGGCCAGCGAGGCGTCGCCCGCACCGACGTTACTGCGGACGGCGGTGACGGCGGCGAAGCCGAACCACGTCCCCGCGTCCGAGACCAGAAGCTGGCCGTCGGCGCCCAGGCTGGCGAGGACGGTCCTGGCACCGTACGTACGCAGCTCCTCCGCCGCCTTGACGGCGTCGCCGACCGTGGCGAGAGGGCGTCCGACGGCCTGGGCCAGCTCCTCGGCGTTCGGCTTGACGACATCGGGCCGCTCGCGCAGCGCCGCCAGCAGGGAGGGCCCCGAGGTGTCCAGCGCGATCCTGGCCCCGGCGAGATGCGCGCGGGCGACCAGTTCGGCGTACCACTCGGGCGCGAGCCCTCGCGGCAGGCTGCCGCAGCAGGCGATCCACGCGGCGGCGCCGGCATGTGTACGGATCATGGAGAGCAGCGACTGCGACTCCACGGAGGTCAGCTCGGGACCCGGTGCGTTGATCTTCGTCAGAGTGCCGTCGGGTTCGGCGAGGGCGATATTGGAGCGGGTCGCGCCCGCGACCGGCACCGGCGCGACCTCGATGCCTTGCCCGGCGAGCAGTTCGGCGACGAGCGCGCCCGGCGCACCGCCCAGCGGCAGTACGGCGACGGTGCGCCGGCCCGCCGCGGCGACGGCCCGCGAGACATTGACGCCCTTGCCTCCGGGATCCATGCGTTCGGCGGTGGCCCGCAGCACTTCGCCGCGGTCGAGGGCCGGGACTTCGTAGGTACGGTCCAGGCTCGGGTTCGGAGTGACGGTGAGGATCATCTGCGCACGCTCCCCGGCCCTAGACGCTCAGCACTTCGGTGCCCGCGGCCTCGACCGCCGCGGTGTCCGAAGGGCCGAGTCCGCTGTCGGTGATGAGCAGATCGACATCGGCGAGGGTGCCGAAGCGCGCGAAGTGCTCCTGGCCGTGCTTGGCCGAGTCCGCGAGCAGCACCACCCGCCGGGCGGCTCCGACGAGCGCGCGCTTGACGGCCGCCTCGGCGAGATCGGGCGTGGTGAGACCGCCGTCGGGCGAGAAGCCGTTGGTGCCGAGGAAGACGACATCGGCGCGGATCTCGCCGTACGCCCGCAGCGCCCAGGCGTCGACGGCCGCGCGCGTACGGTGCCGTACCCGGCCGCCGACGAGATGGAGATCGATCCCGGGATGGTCGGCGAGCCGGGCGGCGACGGGCAGCGCGTGGGTGACGACGGTGAGGCCGCAGTCCAGCGGGAGGGCCGCCGCGAGCCGCGCCACGGTCGAGCCCGCGTCGAGGATCACACTGCCGTCCGCCGGCAGCTCGGCGAGCGCCGCGTGCGCGATGCGGTCCTTCTCGTCGGCCGCCGTGGATTCGCGCTCCGCGAGATCGGGCTCGAAGTCGAGCCGCCCGGCCGGGATGGCGCCGCCGTGCACACGCCGTACGAGCCCGGCGCGGTCGAGGGCCTTGAGATCGCGCCGTACGGTCTCGGCGGTGACCTGGAACTCCTCGGCGAGCGAGAGGACATCGACGCGCCCGCCCTCACGGGCCAGACGCAGGATCTCCTGCTGACGCTCCGGTGCGTACATGTGTTTTTACGTCCGTTCCATGCCCGAACCTGTGGTTTCGGCGATACGCTACGCCGAGATTTCCAGAAAGTAAACAGATCCGGGCACGAGACGGACAGGAACAGACAGGCGCGAGAGAGAACCGATCGCCGCCGCTACTGGACTCCGACCACGGTCCCGTCAGCCGCCTCGGCCTCCCCTGGCCGGGCCGGCAGCGCGAACATCACCGCGAAGATGACCACGAGCACCGCCACCACCCACCACAGCGCGTGCTGGAACCCGTCCCCGAAGGCCGCGCCCATCGCGGACGCCGCCCCGGACGCCGCCCCCGTCGCGCCCGCTCCGCCGGCCGCGAGCCGGTCGTCGACCACTCCGAAGAAGACCACCGACACCAGTCCCAGCCCCAGCGCGTTGCCCATCTGCTGCGTGGTGTTGATCAGACCGGACGCCGAGCCCGAGTGCTCGCGCGGTACGCCCGAGAGCACCGCGTCCGTCAGCGGCGCCACGACCAGCCCCATGCCGAGGCCCATCACGACAAGCGGCAGCGCCATCTGCCAGGAGCGGATCTCCAGCCCGTACCGCCCGGCCTCCCAGATGTAGAGCAGCAGCCCCGCCACCATCGTGAGCGCCCCGGCCTGAAGCACCTTGCGCCCGAAGCGCGGGACCAGTTTCTGTACGGAGAGTCCGGCCGCCACCGATACCGCGACCGAGAACGGCACACCGGTCAGCCCGGCCCGCAGCGGGCTCCAGCCGAGGCCGATCTGCATATAGAGCGTCCAGACCAGGAAGAAGATGCCCAGCGCCACACCGAAGGTGAGCTGTACGGCGATACCCGCGGCGAAGCTCTTCACCCGGAACAGCGACAGCTCGACCAGCGGCGAACCGTCCTTGCGCGTCTTCCGCCTCTCGTACGCCACAAAGCCGGTGAGGACGACCAGGCTGCCGGCCATGCACAGGTGTCCCCACAGCGGCCAGCCCAGCTCACGCCCGCGCGTGAGCGGATAGATCAGCATCAGCAGGGCCGCCGTCACCAGCACCACTCCGACCAGATCGAGCCTGAGCGCCTTGGGCGCCCTGGACTCGGTGATGAACCTCCGGCCCAGCACCACACCCGCGACACCCACCGGAAGATTGATCAGAAAGATCGGACGCCACTCCAGGCCGAGCAGATTCCACTGGGTGAGCAGCGCGCCGAGCAGCGGTCCCGAGACCGCGCCGAGGCCGACGATCGCACCGAACATCCCGAAGACCTTGCCGCGCTCGTGCGCCGGAAAGGTGACATGGATGATCGCCAGCACCTGCGGCACCATCAGCGCGGCCATCGCGCCCTGAAGGAGCCGGGATCCGACCAGCATCGCCGGGTCGGCGGCGAAGCCGCAGAGAGCGGAGGCGACCGTGAAGCCGGTGATACCGATCAGGAACAGCCGTTTGCGGCCGTATATGTCACCGAGTCGGCCACCTGTGATCAGTCCGGCGGCGAAGGCCAGCGCGTATCCGGCGGTGATCCACTGGATCGCTCCGAACGAGGCTCCGAAATCCCGTTCGATGCTCGGGATGGCGATATTGACGATGGTGACATCGACCAGGTCCATGAAGGCCGCGGTCATGACGACGGCCAGGGCCAGCCAGCGACGGCGGTCGGCAAAGCCGGAACCAGGACCGGGACCGGAACCAGGACCGGTGGCGGAGACATCATGGGCGGACTCGGGAGCCGTATCCAGTACGGCGGGCGTAGAACTCGCGTGTACAGCGGGCGTAGAACTCATGCGCCACACGCTAGAAACCATCTAGGCCAGTCCATGTCCTAGATGGAGCGCACCATGGACCGCATGACCGATACCCCGGCGCGGCTCCTCAGTCTGCTCTCCCTCCTCCAGACCCCGCGCGAATGGCCCGGCAGCGAGCTGGCCGACCGTCTCGGCGTCAGCCCGCGCACCATCCGCCGCGATATCGACCGGCTGCGCGAGCTCGGCTATCCCGTCGAGGCCTCCAAGGGCGCCATCGGCGGCTACCGGCTGGTCGCCGGCACCGCCATGCCTCCGCTGCTCCTCGACGACGAGGAGGCCGTCGCCATCGCCGTCGGGCTACGGGCCGGGGCCGGCCATGCGATCGAGGGCGTCGACGAGGCCTCCGTACGCGCCCTCGCCAAGCTGGAGCAGGTGCTTCCGTCGCGGCTGCGGCACCGTGTCTCCACCCTCCAGACCGCCACGATCCCGGTCACCCGAGGCGACGGCGCGACCATCGATCCCCGCACCCTGACGGTGATGGCCGGCGCCGTCACGGGCGGCGAGCGGCTGCGCTTCGGCTATCGCTCGGGCGACGGTACGGAGACAAAGCGGCAGG
>NZ_FMDK01001255.1 GCF_900091995.1 Streptomyces sp. MnatMP-M17 | reverse complement strand
CCCGCCGTACCGGCGGGCCGGGTGTCCGAATAACTCCCCGCACCCACGGGGACGTTGGCGGCCATCGCCGGACCGGCGGCGGGACCCAGGCCGACGGCGGCCAGGGCGGTGACCAGGACCAGCGCGGAGACGGGTCTGGCACGGGAGACGGACATGGACGGCACCTCGAAGACATGGGGGGAAAGGGCGTCCGAGAGCGCTCTCAGATGTTATGAAACGTAAAACTCCTGAAACAGAAGTGTCAATACATCTGACACGGACGGCAGTTCACGGGTGATCGAGGGGTACGGGCGGCCGTTGTGCGTTCGAGTCTTGACGGGACACTCCGTACTGCGGGACAGCCCTCAGCCCGTCGCCAGGGTGTCGAGCAGGGAGTCGATCGTCGGGAGCGCTCTCATCTCGTCCGCAAGTCGGCGCGCTTCTGTGCGGTACGACGGGTCCGCGAGCACCGACTCGACGGCGGCCCGGATACGCGGCACATCGTCGGGGCCGAGGGCGGGCATCGTATCCGGCGAGCCGCCGCTCGGGCTGACCACCAGTCCGGCGCCCGCCTCGCTGACCAACCGGGCGTTGGCGGGCTGGTCGGCGAAGAACGGGATGACGACCAGCGGAAGACCGGCCGCCAGTGCGCCGAAGGTCGTACCCGAACCGCCGTGGCAGACCACGGCGTCCGCACCGGCGAGGACATCGGCCTGCGGCACCCACGCCTCGACATGGACATTCGGCGGGACCGGGACGAGCGCGGACACATCAGTGGCGTGCCCCGCCGTGAGCAGTACGCGTACCGGCAGTCCGCCCACCGCCTCCAGCGCCGCCCGGTAGGCCGCGACGGCGACCGGGCAGCCCGCCCGCGACGGTGCCGAGGGTGAGATAGACCAGTGGTTCCGCACTGCCGCCCCACCAGTCGGGCAGCGCGGCGGTACGGGGGGCGGCGGCCTCGCGGAAGCGGCGCGTCAGAGCATACGGCGAGGGGTCGAGGGAGGCGGGGAAACGGGTCAGATACGGGGAGGCGCGCAGCCGTTCCGCCGTCTCCGCGCCGTACGGCGCGAGCGCGGGCGCCGCCAGTTCGAGCGCGCCCGCCTCGATCCGCGCCGCCGAGATCGCCACCTGTGCGTGCGGGACGCAGACACGCTCGGCCGCCACGGCCGAGGCGTACTCGCATGGCTCGCGCAGTACCAGATCGGGCCGCCAGTCACGGCATGCCTCCTCCAGCGCGGGCAGCATCGCCGCCGTACAGAGCCGCCC
>NZ_FMDK01000561.1 GCF_900091995.1 Streptomyces sp. MnatMP-M17 | reverse complement strand
CCCCCGCCGCTCCCGCCGCCGCCGCTGCCGGAGCGGTCTCCGCCGTCCCGGCGGCAGCGGCAGCGGCCGGCTCCTCGGCCCCGAACGCTCCCGACCGCGCCAGGCCTCTCGTGGACAACGCCTTCTGGACCTCGTACACCGACTGGCGCTCCGGCGGGCACCAGGGCACCCGGGCCGTGTCCGGCAGCCGGCCCGCACTGGTGATCGGCGCTCCGGCCGGCCGTACGGACTATTCCGATCCGCACACCGGGCAGATCACCACCTGGGAGTACGCGACCTGGACCTCGCCCGTACGCCGCTCGAAGGTTCCGGCCACCGAGGTGATCGCCTCCTGGAACGCCACGACTCCGGTCGGCACCTGGCTCCAGATCGAACTGCGCGGCCGGTACTCCGACGGCACCGACACACCGTGGTACGTCATGGGCCGCTGGACCGCGGGCGACGCCGCGGACGACATCCGGCGCACCTCCGTCGACGGCCAGAGCGACGGGCGCAGCACCATCTGGACCGACACCTTCTCGGTGGACGAGCCGGCGAGCGGACTGCGTCTGGACTCCTACCGGCTGCGGCTCACGCTCTACCGCACGCCCGGCAGCCGGTTCACTCCGGTCGTCCACCGGGTCGGAGCGATGGCCTCGGACATCCCGGACCGGTTCACCGTCCCGGCCTCCGTACCCGGGCTCGCCCGTGAGCTGATCGTGCCGCGCTACTCGCAGAACATCCACGCCGGGCAGTATCCCGAGTACGACAACGGCGGCGAGGCCTGGTGCAGTCCCACCTCCTCGCAGATGATCATCGAGTACTGGCGGCGCGGGCCCAGCGCCGAGGATCTCGCCTGGGTCAATCCGGAGTACGCCGATCCACAGGTCTGCCACGCGGCCCGGTTCACCTACGACTACCAGTACGGGGGCTGCGGCAACTGGCCCTTCAACGCCGCCTACGCGGCCACCTACCGGGACATGCGCGCGGCCGTCACCCGGCTCGGCTCGCTCACCGAGGTGGAGACCCTGATCCGCGCGGGCATTCCCGTCATCACCTCGCAGTCCTTCCTCAAGGAGGAGCTGACGGGAGCCGGCTACGGCACCTCGGGCCATCTCATGACCGTGATCGGCTTCACGGCCGACGGTGATGTGATCGCCAACGATCCCGCCTCGCCCGACAATCCCGCCGTGCGCCGGATCTACCGCCGTGCGGAGTGGGAGACGATCTGGCTCCGTACCAAGCGGTACAACGCCTCCGGCAATGTGGCGTCCGGCACCGGCGGTGTCTGTTACGTCTACTGGCCCGCCGCGCCGTCCACGGTCCAGCGGCGCGCCCTGCGGGCGGTGGGCCTGCTCTGACCGGCCCGTGAACGACCGGTCCGACCGGCTCATGGACGGCCGGGCCCGGCGGCGGAGACGTTCCGCTTCGCCTCCGGGCCACCGGCACCGGGCCGCCGTGGTCACTCCGTGAGACGCTCTGCTCTCTCTGCAATACTGCGGGAAATCTTGCGGGAATCCCGTGGCAGCCGGAGACCAGGACGCGAATGTGAACCGTAGTCAACAGCGTGGCACCTCCGCGCGATCGCAGGTGCGGCGCTCCGAACTCATCGCGACCGGCCGGAAGTTGTTCGCCAACACCTCGTACGACGCGCTGTCGATGGACGACATCGCCCAGCACGCCGGTGTCGCCAAGGGCCTGATCTACTACTACTTCAAGAACAAGCGCGGCTACTACCTCGCCATCGTCGAGGACTCGGTCGCCGAACTGGTCACCCTCGCCGCCGCGGGCGGTGCCGAACTGCCGCGTACGGAACGGATCCAGCGCACGGTCGAGGCCTACCTCCGCTTCGCCCAGCAGAACGAGGCCGCGTACCGCACCATCATCACCGGCGGTGTCGGCTTCGACACCCAGGTGCAGGCCATCCGGGACGCCGTACGCACCGGTCTGGTCATCACGCTCGCCGAAGCCGCCTACGGCAGGAGCGACATTCCGGCGATCGCCCGGCTCGCGCTGCTCGGCTGGCTCAGCAGTGTCGAGTGGCTCACGCTGGAGTGGCTGGGCCACCAGGAGCTGACGCTGGAGATCCCGCGCGATCTGCTGGTCCGTATGCTGCGCCACACCCTCAACACGATCGAGGAGTTCGCGCCGGAGTGCCCGGCGCCGCCGCCGGACCTCGCCTGGCGCCCGTTCACCGGACGGGAGGAGCAGGAGAAGCAGCCGGAACCGCCGCGGATATGACGCCGGGGACGGGGGCTGAGCAGCCACCCCGCCCCCGGCGAGCCATGAGAGTCCCTGCCGAACAGGAACTACAGGAACTAGTCGATGGACTTGATCAGTTCACCGTCGGTGGTGTCGCCGCTCAGCTCCCAGAAGAACGTGCCGCCCAGGCCCTGCTGGTTCTTGTACGCCATCTTCCCGGCGATGGTCGCGGGCGTGTCGTAGCTCCACCACTGGTTTCCGCAGAAGGCGTACGCCGTGCCCGCGACCGTTCCATTGGCCGGGCAGGAGTTCTTGAGGACCTTGTAGTCCTCGATACCGGCCTCGTAGGTGCCCGGTGCCGCGCCCGTCGCCGTACCGCCCGGCTCCTTCTGTGTCACACCGGACCAGCCGCGCCCGTAGAAGCCGATACCGAGCAGCAGCTTCTCCGACGGGATACCGAGCCCCTTGAGCTTGCTGACCGCCGCGTCCGAGGTGAAGCCCTCGGTCGGGATGCCCGGGTAGGAGGTCAGCGGCGAGTGCGGGGCCGTGGGGCCCTGGGCCGCGAAGGCACCGAAGAAGTCGTAGGTCATCGGGTTGTACCAGTCGAGGTACCGCGCGGCGCCCGCGTAGTCGGCGGCGTCGATCTTCCCGCCGTCGGAGCCGTCGGCCGTGATGGCCGCAGTCACCAGAGCACCGGACCCGAACTCGGCGCGCAGCGCGGACGCGAGGTTCCTGAAGGCGTCACGGCCGCTGGTGTCGCAGGTCAGACCGCAGGCGTTGGGGTACTCCCAGTCGATGTCGATACCGTCGAAGACATCGGCCCAGCGCGGGTCCTCGACCAGCTCGCGGCAGGACTGCGCGAAGGCGGCCGGATTCTGTGCCGCCTGGCCGAAGCCGCCGGACCAGGACCAGCCGCCGAACGACCAGATGACCTTGAGACCGGGATGGAGCGCCTTGAGCTTGCGGAGCTGGTTGAAGTTGCCGCGCAGCGGCTGGTCCCAGGTGTCGGCGACGCCGTCGACGCTCTGGTCCGCGGTGTAGGCCTTCTCGTAGTCGGCGTACGAGTCACCGATCGCGCACTTTCCGCCGGTCACATTGCCGAAGGCGTAGTTGATGTGCGTGAGCTTGCCGGCCGAGCCGGAGGTCTCGATGTTCTTGACGTGGTAATTGCGGTCGTAGACGCCCCAGTTGGTGAAGTAACCGACGACCTTGTCGCCTGCCGCTGTGGGGGCGGCGGAAACGGTGGTCTCATCGGCCGAGGCGCTGCCGGCCAGCAGCGTCACGCCGAGTACGGCGGTGCACGCGGCGGCGATCAGCGCCCGGAACCGGGCACGGGAGCGGTGGAGCCTGAGCATGGAGTCTCCTCGTGGGGGAGGAAGAAACGAGTGGGGGGAGAGTGACATGAACGCGTTGAGAGGGAACGTTAGAAGGACTAGACCAGTGGGTCAATGGTTCGGACCAGGTTCGGCCCTGCGGAGAGCTTCCGCCGGCCCGTGACGGAACGCCGCTGATCGGGCATACTCGACGCGCCACAACCGCTGGTCAGCCGCTTCCGCGATCCGGGAGGGCAGCATCGGTTGGGCAGAACTGCCGTCCGGGGGCACCCCCGGACTCCAGCCGGCGCCGCCGCCCACACCCTGCGCGTGCGACCGCCGAAGTGCCCGACAGGGAGGAGAGCGCCGCCATGCCCGACCGCGCCCCGCGACCGGTGGACAGGCAACTGCCCACCGAGGAGTCCAAGGACCTCGTCGCCCTCGTACGCGACATCATCGAGCGGGAGATCGCTCCCTGGGCGGCCGAGGAGGAGGAAGCGGGACACTTCCCGCGCGAACTCTTCACCCTGCTCTCCGAGTCCGGCCTGCTCGGCCTTCCCTACGACTCCGCCCACGGCGGCGGTGACCAGCCGTACGAGGTCTACCTCCAGGTACTCGAAGAACTGGCCGCGGCCCGGCTCACCGTCGGCCTCGGCGTCAGCGTGCACTCCCTGGCCTGCCACGCCCTCGCCGGCTACGGCACCAAGGAGCAGCAGGCCCAATACCTTCCCGCCATGCTGAGCGGCGGCCTGCTGGGGGCCTACTGCCTCTCCGAGCCCGCCTCCGGCTCGGACGCCGCCTCGCTGCGTACGAAGGCCGTACGGGACGGTGACGAGTGGGTGATCACCGGCACCAAGGCCTGGATCACCCATGGCGGGATCGCGGACTTCTGCACCGTGCTGGCCCGCACCGGCGAGGAAGGCGCCCGGGGCATCACGGCGTTCCTCGTACCGGGCGACGCGCCCGGCCTGAACGCGGCGGCTCCCGAGAAGAAGATGGGCATGAAGGGCTCGCCCACCGCCCAACTCCACTTCGACGGCGTACGGGTGGCCGACGGCCGCCGTATCGGCGAAGAGGGACAGGGCTTCGCGATCGCCCTGTCGGCGCTCGACTCGGGCCGTCTCGGGATCGCAGCCTGCGCCATCGGCCTTGCCCAGGCCGCCTTGGACGAATCCGTCGAATACGCCACCGGGCGACGGCAGTTCGGCAGACCCATCGCGGACTTCCAGGGACTGCGCTTCCTGCTCGCCGACATGGCCACGCGGATCGAGGCGGGACGCGCGCTCTATCTCGCCGCCGCCCGGCTCCGCGACGCGGGCCGGCCGTTCTCCCAACAGGCCGCCATGGCCAAGCTGTTCTGCACGGACACCGCGATGCAGGTCACCGTCGATGCCGTACAGGTCCTCGGCGGCTACGGCTACACAGTGGACTTCCCGGTGGAGCGCTTCATGCGCGAGGCGAAGGTGCTCCAGATCGTCGAGGGCACCAACCAGATCCAGCGCATGGTGATCGCCCGTCATCTCGCGGGCCCGGAAACACGCTGATCCGGCCCCCCGACACGCTCTCTGACGAACGGTCAGCGTGCGCGCCGGGGAGACCTCAGGCGGCGTGCGGCTGGACGCTCGGCACCTTGAACGGGCGCGAGCCCGGTCCGCCGACGTGCGAGAACGGCTGCGTCCGCCAGTTGAGCCCCTGGGGGAGCGTCAGAAGCAGCGCGGTGTCCTGCTCCTGGGCCTCGGACGTCTCGTCGGCGGGACGGGCGTCCGACGCCGAACGGCCCGTACCGGCACAGACGGAGAGTACGAACGGGTTCCACGGAGTGGGGCACAGAGCGTGCTCCGGCAGGACGTCCTCGTCCGCCAGCAGCGCGATTGGCTGCGCACAGTCCGGGCAGACGACCCGGTACATCTCGAAGGTGTCGTAGAAGTCGATGTCGTCGGCGTCGACGAGATCAACAGGCTCCGGTTCGGTACGTCCGGCGCGCTTCAGGCTCTGCATGGAGACATTCCCCCTCGGGTGGGCCGACCAGGCACTTGTGGTCTCGACCACAGCAAGCAATTCCCGTCGCGCGAGCCAGGTAACCGTAAGGTCTCGAAGGACCGCGCCAGAGACCTGTGGTCTTCGTCACATGCCGCCCGCAGGTGCGCTTCGGCTGATTCGCCGACTGTGCCTGAAGTGACCTGGGGCAATAGGTTGATCCGTATGGAGGAGCTGGATCGTCAGATCGTGGAGTTGCTCGTCAACGACGGCCGGATGAGCTACACAGACCTGGGCAAGGCCACCGGCCTGTCCACCTCGGCCGTGCATCAGCGCGTACGCAGGCTGGAGCAGCGCGGAGTCATCCGCGGCTACGCGGCGGTCGTCGACCCGGAGGCGGTCGGCCTGCCGCTCACCGCGTTCATCTCGGTGAAACCGTTCGACCCGAGCGCACCGGACGACATCGCGGAACGGCTCGCGGGGATCCCGGAGATCGAGGCGTGCCACAGTGTGGCCGGGGACGAGAACTACATCCTGAAGGTCCGGGTCCCGACGCCACTGGAACTGGAACACCTCCTCACCCGCATCCGCTCCTTGGCGGGAGTCTCAACCCGCACGACGGTGGTCCTGTCGACGCCCTACGAATCCCGCCCGCCTTCTTTTTGAGAGCGGCAGCGGATCCGTCCTCAATCGCCGGACGGGCTTGGTGGGTGCCCGGATCGGACCCGCAGCCGGGACGACGGCGGGAGGGGGGCGGGGTCGTAGGAGGTGCGTGTCCGGACACTAAAGCGTGATTTGTG
>NZ_FMDK01000209.1 GCF_900091995.1 Streptomyces sp. MnatMP-M17 | reverse complement strand
CGCTGGCGGTGCAACTGGGGGCGGGGATGGCGAGGGCGGCGGAAGCGGTGGACTCGGGAGAGGCGAGGCGGACGCTGGAACGGTGGGTTACGGCGAGTCACCGCGGCGCGTAGCCCGCCCCGGCGGGGCGGTGCGACTGGCGGCGGCTGAGCCGGCCCTTGCCGGACGGGCATCCGGCGCCGGGGGGCCGCCCCGGCACCGGGCTCCCGCTCGGTAGGGGCAAGCTCCTCGCCGTACGCGGGCGGCGTTCCGGATCGCGGACGCAGGCGTACCCCGCGCGGACGTTGTGGCATACTTTTCGACCAGGTCATGAGCGACAGCGATTACGGCCCCGGCTCGCTGTCCGGCAACCCTCCGTCCGTGGCGGGGTGCCCCGGGTGAAGACCAGGCCGTGGGCAGCGAGGTCCGCGGCAAGCGCGGGCCCTTTGGGGTCCTGGTCCCCAAAGGGAGCCGTTTCGTGAGCCCGAACGCCGTCACCGCGATCACCGCCGAGCCTCTGCCCGTGCTCGGGCGGGATGTCACCGTGCCGCTTGTCACCGGTGGTGAGGTCGCCTACGCCGCGCTCGACTACGCGGCCAGCGCGCCCGCTCTTCAGCGCGTGTGGGACGACGTCGCCGCGTATGCGCCGTACTACGGCAGTGTCCACCGCGGCGCCGGTTATCTCTCGCAGCTCTCCACCGATCTCTTCGAGAACAGCCGCCGCACGGTCGCGGAGTTTCTCGGCTGCCGCCCCGGCGACCAGGTCGTCTTCACCCGCTCGACCACCGACTCGCTGAATCTGCTCGCCGCGGTGCTTCCGGCCGGCTGCCAGGTGTTCGTCTTCGAGACCGAGCACCATGCCTCCCTGCTGCCCTGGCGCGAGGCCCGGGTCAGCTATTTGGACGCGCCGCGCACTCCGGCCGAGGCCGTCGCGACCCTGGAGCGGGCGCTCGCGGAGCGCGATTCCGAGGGCCCGGCGCTGGTCTGTGTGACTGGCGCGTCCAATGTGACCGGTGAGCTGTGGCCCGTACGGGAGCTGGCCGCCGCCGCGCACGCGCACGGCGCCCGGATCGTGCTCGACGCCGCGCAGCTCGCTCCGCATCACCCGGTGGACATCGCCGCGCTGGATGTCGACTGGGTCGCCTTCTCCGGGCACAAGCTGTACGCGCCGTTCGGCTCCGGAGTGCTCGCGGGCCGCGCCGACTGGCTCCAGGACGCCGAGCCCTATCTCGCGGGCGGCGGCGCCAGCCGTGCGGTGGCCCGCCGGAGCGACGGCGGCGTCGATGTCGTGTGGCACAGCACGGCCGCCCGCCACGAGGCCGGTTCGCCCAATGTCATCGGCGTGTACGCGATCGCCGCCGCCTGCCGGGCCCTCACCGAAGCGGGCTTCGACGCCCTTGTCGACCGTGAACAGCGGCTTGTCGCCCGGGTGCGCGCAGGCCTCGCCGAGGTGCCCGAGGTCAAGGTGCTCTCGCTGTTCGGCGACGAGGCTCCGCGCGTCGGTGTTCTGTCGTTCGTGGTCGAGGGATGGAACAGCTCGCACTTCGCCGCCGCGCTCTCCGCGGAGTACGGCATCGGCGTACGGGACGGCCTCTTCTGCGCGCATCCGCTGGTGCGTACCCTGCTGGGCACCGACCCGCAGGATCCGGGCGAGTGCGGCGCTCCGGAGGCCGAGCCGGGCGAGCGCTCGCTGAACGCGATCCGTGTCAGCTTCGGCGCCGGCACTCCGGACGAGCACGTGGATCGCTTCGTCCGTGCCGTACGGGAGCTGGTGAGTGACGGAGCGCGCTGGAACTACCGTACGGAGGACGGCCGTTGCGTCCCGGACCGGGACGGCGCCACGGCCTGACGTACGGAGCCGGAGGCGGCCTTACGCGTCGAGTCCGATGGCGAAGGCCGCTTCGAGGTCATGCTGTGAGTACGTACGGAACGCCACATGAGTGTCCGTGGCCTCGACGCCCTCGATCTTGCTGATCCGGCCGGGGATCACATCCGCCAGATCGTCGTGCTTGGCCACCCGCACCATGGCGATCAGGTCGTACGTACCGGTCACCGAGAAGACCTCGCTGACGCTGTCCAGCGCGGCGATCGACTCCGCGATCTCGGGAATCCGGTCCACGCTGGTCTTGATGAGCACGATCGCGGTGATCACGGTTGACGTTCTCCCTCGGTGGCCGCGGTGTGGTCTCCCACTCTATCGGTACGCCAGTACCGCCCCCAGGCGTAGAGAAATCCGGTGGCGAAGCCCACGAGATGCGCGAGATAGGCCACACCGGGCCCCGAGCCCGCGCCGCGCGCCGCCAGCCACTGGAGCGCGAACCAGAAGATCAGCACGATCCAGGCCGGGAAGCGCAGCGGCAGGAAGAACAGGAACGGGAAGAGACTGGTGACCCGGGCCTTCGGGAAGAGATAGAGAAAGGCGCCGAGCACGCCCGAGATCGCGCCCGAGGCCCCCACCAGCGTCTGGTCCGAGGCCGCGTTCACCATGGCGTACGCGAGCAGCGCGAGACAGCCGACGCCGAGATAGAAGAACAGGAAGTGCGCCCGGCCCAGCCGCTCCTCCGCCATCGCGCCGAAGACGAACAGAAACAGCATGTTCCCCAGCAGATGCAGCCAGCTTCCATGGACGAAGAGCGCGGTCAGCGGAGTGAACAGGGCGCGGGTGGCGCCGCTCAGCAGCTCGGCCGGGATGACGCCCCACCGTTCGAAATACAAGGTCTGCGCGTCGAGGAGCGCCTCACCTCTCCCGTACGCCGGGTTGAAACCCGAGGCCGGACTGAACAGGAAGGCCAGACAGCAGAGGCCGATCAGCGTGTGGGTCACCACCGGTCCGCCGGCCGTCGTCCGCGACGTATTCACCGACAGAGCATCGCCTACCGGGACCGAAGGGTACAGAGCGCCTCGCCGCTCCCTGGGGTGGCCCGGAGGCCGTAGGGTTGCAAGGAGTACATCCGCTGTTCGACGGCGCACCGCGGGCGGCGGCGGGACGGACGACGACGGACGACGAAAGAGGACGCATGATGACGACGGTTCCCCAGCCGACGGCCGCCACCCGGTGGCGCTGCACACTGTGCGGCAATCTCACGCGTTTCGATGTGACGCGATCGTCGAAGGCCGTCGAGTACGTCCATCTGGACCTGGCAGGGGAGCCGCGGGTCGAGGAGCGCGAGGTGGTCAGTGAGACCATCGAGTCGGTGCGCTGCCGTTGGTGCAACGCGGTGGATCAGATCGAGCTGGTGGACAGGCCGGGCGCCGGTTCCTGAGGGAACCGCCCGAAAGGGTATGGGGTGACGGATGTGGAGCAGGCCGCAAGCGGTGCTGAGCCGGCCGGCGCGGCCGGCGGTGACGCCGCGGAGGCGCTGGACCGCCCGCTCCCGGACGGCGTACGGCGCAGAGTCATCGCGCTGGTCTCCGATGCCTTCGGTGGACTGACGATCACCGAACTCCCCGCGCAGCTACGCCAGTACGCCCGGTTCACGCCCAACAGACGGGCCAAGTTCGCCGGTAACGCGATGGCCGCGGCCCTGGAGAGCGATCCGCTGTTCCGGCAGCGCATCGGTGAGCGCATCAGCCACTCCCAGCCGGAGCTGGCCGGTGCCCTGGAGTCGGGATCGCCGCCCGCCGCCGCGGATCCCGTCGATGTGGCCGCGGCCGCGTATGTGCTCAGGCCGCCCGGATGGGTGAAGCTGGTGGCCGCCGCGGGCGAGGAGGCACAGCGCGCGGACGCCGAGCGCGCCGACGAGGAGGCCCGGCGCGAGCTGGAGCGGCTGCGTGAGGAACTGGCCGTGGCCAGGGCGCTGACGAAGAGCGAGACCGAGCGGCTGCGTACGGAGCTGGAGGCGGCCCGCAAGGAGGCCGAGTCGCTCCACCGCAAACTGCGCAGTGCCCAGAGCGATGTGAAGCGCGGCGAGGCCGCGCTGCGCCGGGTGCACGCGGAGACCGAGGCGGCCAGGGCCGAGGCCGCGGCTGCCGTGTCGGCCGCGGAGAGCGAGACCCGCCGGATCAAGGCCCGGCTCGGCGAGGCCGAGTCGGCGG
>NZ_FMDK01000664.1 GCF_900091995.1 Streptomyces sp. MnatMP-M17 | reverse complement strand
GGACGCCCGGCGGCCGGACGCCCGGCTGACGCGTGGCGCCGACGCGGGCGCTGGCTCTGGCGCGGGCGGCGGCGCTGTGCGGCATACGAGCGGTCTCCATCGTCATTTCATGCGGTTTTCGGCCGGTGTTCAACCGTACGGTGTACGTCTCCCATTTCCTCGGTCGGGTGGCCCGCCGAACTTCCGTTCGGTGAAATCGCGGCCAACGGAGAGAGGGACGCCCGTGTCCCCCAGGAGGTTGCCCTTCGTTCAGATACGCGATGATGGAGCGGCACCGGTTGTGAACTTCAGGGAGTAGCCCCCATGGCACCGCGCATCCTTCTCGCCCGGCACGGCCAGACGGCCTGGTCGCTTTCCGGCCGTCATACGGGCAGGACGGACATACCTCTGCTGGACGAGGGCCGCCGAGGCGCGAAGCTGCTGGGCGAGCGGCTGCACCGGGCGCCCTGGTCGGGTCTCGCGGACGTGGAGATACGGACCAGCCCGCTGCTGCGCGCGAGCGAGACCTGCGCGCTGGCGGGCTTCGGCGACCGGGCCGAGGAGTGGGACGCGCTGATGGAGTTCGACTACGGCGCGTACGAGGGCATGACACCGGCCGAGATCAAGTCGGACCGGCCCGACTGGTTCATCTGGCGCGACGGCGTTCCCGCCGGCGAGAGCCTCGCGGAGGTCTCGGCCCGCGCGGACGAGGCCATAGCCTGGGCGCGCTCGGCCGACCGCGATGTGCTGGTCTTCGCCCACGGCCATATCCTGCGCGCGATAGGCGCGCGCTGGCTGGGCGAGGACATCTCGTTCGCGGCGCGCATCCGGCTGGATCCGACGTCGGTGTCGGTGCTCGGCTGGGCGTACGGACTTCCGGCGGTCGAGGTCTGGAACGACACGGCGCATCTGACGGACTGACGCGCCGAGGGTACGGGCGGGTGCCCGCCAGGCGTCCTTCTCGGCCTTACGCGCGGGCTTGGTTCTACGTACCGGCGTTCGTCGCGGCGTGGCGGTCCAGGAAGGCGCCCACCTCCGGCAGCCGGCGCTGCGGCAGCAGTACCCGGGCCGTGGTCGCGAGCCGTGTGTGGATACGGGACGACTGGACACCGTCCAGCAGGTCCAGCGCCTGATGGCCCGCCACCGCGGCAGCGTCCGGCGAGCCCGCGCGGGCCAGATCGGTGGACAGCTCCGCGCGGTAGAGGGCGAGATTGCGCGCGAAGTGCGGATCCTGGATGACCGTGGCGCGGTACGCGTGACGCGCCGCCCGCGCCCAGTCGCCCAGCGCCTCGTGGCAGAGCGCCTCCTGCGACTCCAGCTCCGGTTCGCCGAAGAAGGACATCCACTCGGGATCCGCGTCCGAGGGCCCGCGCTCGAAGAGGCCGTGCGCCAGGGACAGTGCCCGCTCACAGCTCGTACGGTCGCCGAGCCCGGCCCAGCCGCCCGCCTCGCGCAGCGCGAGCAGCGACAGCAGCCGCGGCGAG
>NZ_FMDK01000558.1 GCF_900091995.1 Streptomyces sp. MnatMP-M17 | reverse complement strand
CGACGTCGCGCAGCGGCCCGGCGACCGGCTCGCGCCGGGCTGGCACGCGGCCCGACACCGGTTCGCGTCCCTCCTGGCCAGCGCCTCACGCAGTGGCCGCAGCGGGGCCTGTGTGCCAACGTGCGCGCCGAATGTGGGGACTTCGGGGAGCACGAAGCGCCAGGTGTCGGGCTTGCACAAGTGGCTGTGTCATTCAGTACGGACGGGGCTGCTGGCTGGTCAGACGGTATGCAGTCCCTCGTGTTCCCAGGCACGTAGGCGGGCATAGTCCCGCTCCACGATGTGCCGCTCCTCTGCTGCGAAGTAGGCGTATCCCGGGGAACTGAGCAGGTCGTCCGTGGGGGCGAGGAGTTCGCCGGGGTTCACAGAAGAGTAGATGGCAACGACGCTGGGGAGAGCGGCGATCTTCTGGACGGCTCGGTGGTCAGCTTTGCCATGGTGGTGATTGACGAAATCGACATTGCGCAGGGTGCGGGTCCAGATGATCTGGGTGTCGTCGAAGCCGAGGAGGCTCTGTGGATTGACGAGGGTGCTGGCCGCGAGTGCGGTCTGGGAGGCCCCGCAGTAGCGTTCGACCACCGCGGGGGCTGTTGCTCCGCCGAGCCGGGCTCCGGTCTCAATCAGAACGGGTCCGCGGTCGGTGAGCATGATCTCGGTATGGGCGGGCGAGGAACGTATGCCGAGCGCGTCGAGTACCGCGAACGTGAACTCCCGCAGGATGCGGGCTTCCTGAGTGGTCGCCGCCACGGGCTCTTCATAGTCGTAGACCGGGGTGGAGGAAGCGCCCACCCGCTTGGTGTAGCGCCACGTCTCGGCGACACGGTGGTGCCCCTCGTATGAGACGGTGTTGACGTAGTACTCCGTTCCGGCCAGCCGTTCCTGGACGAGGGCGGCGTGGTTCGCGTGGCCGAAGATCGTCCGGGCCGCCAGGACTGAGGTGCAGGCCGCCTCGACCTCTTTGGCGGAGCCGCAGAACCGTACGTTGTCGGTGCCCGCCGACTTGAGGGGTTTGACGACCGCTTCCTTCAGTCCGGATGCGGCGAACCATGCGCCGGCCTCTTCGGGCGACGTGGCAACGGTCGCCCGGGGCGTGGCGATACCTGCCGCGCGGGCGGCCTGGGCCATCAGGTGTTTGTCCCGGCGGGCTGCGAGCTGTTCGGCCGTGTTGGCGGGGAGGCCGAGGTCGAGTGAGAGTCTCTCGGCCAGGGTGACTCCGGATTCGGAGCCGGCGGTCACCCTGGTGACGCCGAGTGCGGCGAGCTGTTCGGAGACAGTGTGGAGGTCTTCCGTGTATCCGAGGTCGGTGGTGTAGGCGTCGGCTTCGAAGGTTCGGGCGAGGTGGGCGTTGGGATGCGTCTGGCTCTTGACGTGGACGCAGCGTTGACCGAGTTGGCGAAGTCGGCGGGCCAGGGCGGCGCCTGTGGAGTATCCGTCAACGATGGCGATTGTCATGGCTCATTCCTCGTGCGGGCGTGGCGGTTGAGAGGGTCGGCAAAGGAGGTCCCCCGCTGTGCTGTTCACGGCGGGCGGGAGATAGGGACAGGGCGGCTTCTGCGCCGGAGCGGTGGGACCGTGCGTGCCGCTCCGTCTGCGGCAGCACGTACGGGGTCTGAATCGACGGGCTCATGGCTGGCGGCCCGGTGGTGAGTTGTCGGCCGCGGTGGCCCCCTAGGCGGAGGGGCAGGCTCCGGATTTAGGGCCGGGACACCGTTTCTCCAGGCGTTTCGGCGTCACTGGAGGCCTCGTAGGGCGGGGCATCACTGCGCGCAACCTCGGCAAGCCAGCGCTTTTGGAGGTCTACTTCCAGAAGTACCGTTTTGCCGGGGTATGGCACTCCGCGTGGCTGTCCTCCCGCTCTCCGGTTCTCTTCCGCGTACGCCGCTCGCAGTCTCCGCGCGGCGTTCTCGTAGATCTCCTCCTCGGTGTCGAAGCAGATCTTCACCACTGTCGGGCCTCCCCCCTGGGCTGGTGCGGAGTTCCTTCTGCGGTCTGGGAACGCCAGCTCTTCAGGGCTCGGGTGAGCCTGCTGAACTCCTCGTCGTTGCAGGGTGCTCGCAGTCGTATCCCGGGCTGGCTGCCGCGGAGTTTCCCGTCGAAGGCTCGGACTTCGATTCCGTGGGCTCTCATGTGCCTGGCTATGCGGTCCGGGGTCCCTGCCGTCGCGTCCAGCCACACGAACCGGTAGTGGATGCTCGCGCCGGGCGCCACGTCGTCTCCGAAGTACTCGACGAGAATCTCCTCCAGAAGCCGGGCGTTCTGGTCGATGCGGTGCATCGTTTCCCGGAGCCAGGATTCGTCGTTCAAGGCGGCGGTGGCGAGAACAGCATCGAGGATCGAGAGAGGCCATTTCTTTGCCAGCCGCTCTTCTGCCTTCTGGCATATTTCTCGGTTTCTCGACCACATGATCCCGGCCCGGGTTCCGGTAATTCCGTACGATTTGCCCGTAGATTGCAGGACGACCAGGTTCTCAAGGTCTGAACCGATCAGGCTAAGATTTTCTCCTTCAAATTCTATGTACTCCTCATCAACGATCAGCGTTGAATCCGGGTTTTCCCTGCATACCTCTTCCAAGTCGGCGCGGTCAATGTAATGACCGAGCGGGTTGTTAGGGTTGGAGAAGACCACAAATTCGTTTTCTTTCATCGCGGACTGGATTCTCTCCAGACGATATCCCGCAGTGTCGCGCACCCCTTTCCGCGGTTCCACGAAATGGGCGTAGCTGAAGTATTCGAGTGTCCCGGTGTATTCAGGGGTGGGGACAGCGGTCCGCTTGTCGCGCAGGAGGTGGGACAGGATGACGAGGAAACCTGAGACGCCCTGGCCGGCGATCATGTTGTCCGCGAGAGCCTCCGCGCCAAGGTGCCGGGCATAGGCTTCCAGATACATCCTGTGGCCTGTGTAGGGCGGCCGGTCACGCTCGTAGGGCGGGGGGACGAGTTCGGCGGAGCAGTTCACCGCGTACAGAACGAGGGCGAGGAGGGCGCTCTCCGGGGGCCCCAGCGGATTCGCGCAGACGTCGAGCCTGTTCTGGAGGACCTCAGCGAGGAGCGTCGGCCGGGGTGCCGAGTGGCCATCGTTTCGTGAAAGGCGTATCCATTCCAGGAGGCGGTCGTAATCGGGCGCGGGCTCCGCTGCGTCAGGCCGCATTCGCACTCCCCTGCGTGGCGCTGGTGTGGCGTCGCCCCGCGCGGGCGGACCTGAGTAGGCCCAGGTCTGTGACGCCATGTCCCGGCACTGGGGGCACCCTGGTTCCTGAACGCGATGGGCGCTGCTCTGGTCCCGGGGTCGTCGCGCCTGCGGGCTCTTCCTGGCGGCGGTCCGGCTGCTGAGGATCCTGTATGTGAGTAGACACTGCGACAGCTCCTGGTCTGGTCGATAGCGGATCTCGGGACAGATGGCCAGGAATTCACGCCTGGCCTGCCCGAAAGCACTCACCACCAAGCTAGAAGAATTACCCTGTGGATAATTTCCTGCGAAATTTCCCGATGGGCACACCGTCGAGTGCGTCACCGAATGGAAGAGAACTACCAGAGGAAATAATCGGGTGTATCGCCACAAATTAGGTTCGCGGGCTTTTCGTCACAGTGCTGCTGGGTTAGGCCTCGTCCACCCGTGCGGCGCGTAGCCCGCGTTGGCTCGCTCGCGGCTGGTCTCGCCGCCCCATGTTCCCCATTCGCGGTTGGTACGGGCGCGGAGGCGGCATGCCTCGCCGAGCGGGCAGCCTGCGCAGGTCGATTTCGCAAGTCCGACAAGCTCATCGCTGTGGAAGACCTCGGGCTCGACGCGCGCGCACGGTACGAGCTGCCCGTCCGGAGAGTGCTGGCGTCTGGTCACTTCGGGATTCCGGGGATGCGGACGAGCGCCAGCAGACGGAGGAGGCCGTCACGCTGGTCGTACAGGCTGTCAAGGAGGGGGTCGGTGATGGTGGTGGCGTTGTACCGGTGTGTCAGGTCGGGACCCTGCTGGTCGGCGGGTGCCTGCTGGGGATCGGCGGTCATCGGGAAGGTTCCGTTTCGTACGGTGCTGGGGTGCGGATGTGCCGTTCTGGCTGGAACAGGGCGCCCTTGTTGTCGAGATGGGCGCGCAGCGCAAGGCGGTATCCGGCGGAGGCGTCCTCGCGGGTGCGGGGGTTCCCGGACGGGGCTTCATCGGTTCTGCTGGCGTGGAGGGCGTTGAGGGCCTGGTGGTAGTGGGGTGGGGCGTCGTCCCTTGTCCGGACCGGCGCGGCCGGCGGGCGGGGAGCCGCCTCGGCCTGGAGGGCGTTGAGGGCGTGGTGGTAGGCCAGTGAGGCGTCCTGGCGGGTAGGGACGGGGTGTACGGGGCCGGGAGGAGCAGCAGTGTCTCGGGCTGTTCTCAGTGCGTCGAGCGCTCGGTGGTAGCCGCGGGAGGCGTTCTCCCGGGTGCGTTCGGGCCCCGGAGCAGGGGCGTCCGGGAGATCGGTGTGATCCGTGCCGGGTGGGGTGCGTGTGCGTGTCCCAACTCGCAGGACCCTGATCTCCCGGACCGTGCGGCGTCCGGCGTCTTCGTTCACCGCCTGCATCAGCTTGGCGGCGCTCAGGCGCACCTGCAGGGCCCAGGCATCTGAGTCGGGAAGGAGCTCGAGTCGGCCGGTCTCGTCGTCGAACATGACGGCTTCGACGTGGGCGGCGACCTTGGGAGGTGCGATGTCCGGCCATCTGTCGAGCACCGTTCCGCCGGCTATCCGGGGCTGCCATCCGTGTTCGGTCATCATCCAGGTGAGCGCCGCATTGAAATCCATGGGCTCACGGCCGTCACGCCGTACGGTTCGCCGCGGGGGTTTGGGCTTCTGGACCGCGTTGCCGTCCGCGCCGCGCTGCCTGGCGGCCTTCTGCGCGGCGCGCAGTGCGGCACGGGCGAGATCGGTTCCGGCCGGTTCGGCATGGTTCATGCCCGCCCCCATACGTCGTGGAGGGTGACCCGCCCGGTTCCGGCCAGACGTTGGGCCTGGTCGACGAGGTGGTTGCTGAACAGGCGTCTGGTGAAGGTTTCGCCGCACGTGGCGAGGGTGGCGTGGACCAGGTCGGGATCCTGCTGCGCAGCCGCGCGAAGACCGGCAATCTCGTCCCGAGTGAGGTACTCAAGATCGGCCAGGTCGTCGTCGCCAACGGTGAGGGGTGTGACGCTCTGCAGGCTGGAGGCAGGTCGCATGCGGGTGAGGGCGTCCTGGACCTGGCGGGTAACGGAACGGCTGGCAGGGACCCGGCAGTTCCATGCCCATTCGGTATGGCGCTGCCGCTCGGACCTGCGGGAGTCGCGCCACCAGGCGACGGCGGCCGCGCGTTTGGCCGCGGTGTCGTAGAGCAGGTGAGCGCCGGCGAGGCGGTGGGCGAGGAATCCCGAGGGGCGGTGGACGCGCCGGGCCGGGGCGTCCTGGCTGACGACGGCGATCACGTCGGCGGCACTCCAGCCGGTATCGGCGACGTGCCGCACGATCCACGCAACCCGGGGCGTCGCGGCACGGTTGAGCCAGTCGACCTCACGGATGAGTTCGGCAGCGAGCTGGTAGCGGCGGCCGGTGAGGTTCAGGGTCCTGTGCACAAACGCGGCGGACGGCTGTTTACGTGCGGGAAGGGCATTCGGCCCGCCCTCGGTCCAGCTCTCAGGGGGGAGAGATATTCCACCCGCAGGAGAAGAGCCTGGGGTAGTAACCACCATTGGGGTGCAAGGCGTACGGGTCGGAGTCCTCGTCGCCGCAGGCCGCTGAGGGGGTTTCGTCCGCTTCCTGGGCAGAGGGCTCCGCGCCTTGGCGTGGAGCTGCTTCATGAGCGGGATCCGGTCCTCTCGGAAGCCGCGCACGGCGCGGATGTGGGTGTCCGAGGGCCCGGTGCGCAGGCCGAGCGCGGCGTCGTAGACCGGTGGGATGGTGCGCTGGAACTCGCTGGCTCGGCCGCCGATTCCGCTGATGCGTGTCCCCTTGGAACGGTAGGTGAGCAGGCCGGTTTCGCGGAGGATGCGCAGGTGGTATTTCACGGTCCGGGCGGAGACGTTCAGCCAGTCGGTGAGGATGGTGATGCCGGGGCGGCATTCCTTGAGGTGGGCGAGGACCCGTGCGAGGCGCAGGGTGGTGCGGCCGAGCTTCCTGGGGCCGTGGGACCGTTCGGCGGCGTAGGGGCCGTGGTCGTGGAACCAGTGAACGGCCTCGAGCCATGTGAGGCCGTCCGGGGCGATGCGGCCGGCGGTCGTGGAGATCCACTGGTCGGCCGGGGGCACGTTGGCCTGCAGGCCGCCTTCGGCTGCGGTCGGGCACTGCGCGGACGTAGCTGGGGAAGAGGTCGGGGGCATGGCGGATCCAGGTTTCGGGGTGCGCGAAGTAGACCCGTGGCGGGACGGGCCTGGGAGAAGGGCAGCAAGCGCGGGCGCGGCGCCGGGGGTCAGTCGAGCGAGAACGTCATCTGGACGGGCTCGGCGGGTTCGGCGGGCTTGCTGGGGGCGGGCGGAGTCCGTCCGGGCGGCCGGCTGCCGCCGTCGGGGGCAGCGGTGCGGTGGACCGGGTTGCGGCAGACGTTGCGCGGAGCAGGCGGCTTCTTGGCCTCCTCGGCGACGAGCGCGGCCAGGCGGCTGATGTTCTTGCGCGACAGCCGGGTGCTGTGGCGGATCCGGACCTGGGAGACGCCGCGGGTGAGCAGTTCCATCGCGATGAGCTCGGCGCGTGCGCGCTCGACGTTGTAGACCGGCCAGGCCCTCGCCGGAGCCACTGTGGTCTTCTCGCTGGTCGTCTCCTGCGGGGGTGGGCCGGTCACTACGCGCCTCCCTTGGCCGAGACGAGGTCCGCTTCGACGACGACGCGTTTGGCGTGGCCGTCGGCCGGCCAGCACGTCACCAGCGTGAGCTTCGCCGTTGTGGGCGTCGTCTTGGGGTGCCCGGGGACTTGGGCGATGACGTCGACGTTGGTCGGGGTGACCCTCCGGACACGGGTGACGGTGTAGGTGTAGGTGATGCGGTTCGCCGTGGTGACGGTGATTGAGGCACCGGGCGTGACGCGGTCGATGTCGCGCAAAGGTGGGTCGGTGACGCCGGAGCGGTGGCCCGCGAGGGCGAAGTTGCCTACCTGGCCCGGTTGTTCGGTGGTGGGGAAGTGGCCGATGCCGGACCGTAGCTGCTGTTCGGACACTCCTTCGTACACCGGCTGGGCCCAGTCGTTTCCCAATGCCGGGATGCGCAGGACTTCGGTGACGCGGCCGCCCGCGCCGGTGGTCGCGTCGCCGCCGACGGAGTGGGCG
>NZ_FMDK01000774.1 GCF_900091995.1 Streptomyces sp. MnatMP-M17 | reverse complement strand
CCCAGCCGCAGCCGCTGCTCGTCGACACGGCGGGCCACCAGATCCGGCGCGTCGGGCACCGGCGAGGTGAGGCAGAGGTCCAGCTCGCCCGCGCGCATACGCTCCAGCATCGCCTCGCCGTAGTTCTGGACGAGCTGGAACCGTACCCGCGGATGGTCGGCACGGAAGGCCCGGATCAGCTCCGGTACGGTCTCGGATCCCATCGTGTGCAGAAAGCCGAAGGCCACCTTGCCGGACTCCGGGTCCGCGTCGGCCCGTACGGACTCGGCCGCGCGCGCCACCTCCGCGAGGGCCCGCTCGACCGAGGCGAGGAAGGTACGGCCCGCCGGAGTGAGCGCGACCGTACGGCCCTTGCGGGCGAACAGCGCGATGTCCAGGTCCTGTTCGAGCCGGACCATCGCCCGCGAGAGCGTGGACTGCGGTACGCCCATGTCCTGCGCCGCTCGGGTCACATGCTCATGACGGGCCACACCGGCGAAGTACGCGAGGCGCGGCGCGAGGAGGGCCGGCCAGGACGCGGGATCCAGCTCGGCCGCACCGGCGGCACCGGGCACACCGGCGGCACCGGCCGCACCCGTCGCTCCAGGCGTCGCCGCCATGTCTTCTTCGTAACTGTTCCATGACACGCGCCTCTGTGACCTCTGCTCATGCGTCATGGGAACGATTATCGCGAGTCCATGCATTGGACGCATGAAGCCGCGGTGCCTACGTTCGAACCATGCCTTCCGTCAGTACCGGGGCGCCCACCACCGTGGGTGCCTCCTCCGCGCCGTCCGCCGCCACCGCCACCACCGATTCCGCCGCGCACCTCAGCCCAGGCCGTCCCGGCTACCGCCGGATGAGCCTCGCGCTCTTCGCCGCCGGAGTCGCCACCTTCGCGCTCCTCTACTCCACCCAGGCCCTGCTACCCGCCATCTCCACCGGCCTCGGTGTGACGGCGAGCCAGGCGAGCTGGACGGTCTCGGCGGCCACGGGCGCGCTGGCGCTCTTCGTACTGCCGCTGAGCGCGCTGTCCGAGCGGTTCGGGCGGCGCACGCTGATGACCGTCTCGCTGGCGGTCGCCGTCGCGGTCGGGCTGCTGGTGCCGTTCGCGCCGAGCCTGGAGTGGCTGGTGGCGCTGCGCGCCGTACAGGGCGCGACGCTCGCCGGGCTGCCGGCGTCGGCGATGGCGTTCCTCGCCGAGGAGGTACGGCCGAAGGCGCTGGTCGCCGCGATCGGTCTGTTCGTCGCGGGCAACAGCGTCGGCGGGATGAGCGGCCGTATCGTCACCGGCTGGGCCGCCCAGCTCTGGGGCTGGCGCGCGGCGCTCGGCGCGGTGGGGCTGCTGGCGGTGGTGTGCGCGGTGGTCTTCCGCGTACTGCTGCCCAAGGCACGGCACTTCACACCGCGTTCGCTGAGCCCGCGGTCGCTGGCGCGGACCGTCGGCGGGCATCTCGCCGATCCGCTGCTGCGCCGGCTGTACGCGATCGGCGCGCTCTTCATGACGGTGTTCGGTGCGGTCTACACCGTGATCGGCTACCGGCTGGTGGAGGCGCCGTTCAGCCTCCCGCAGGGCGTCATCGGCTCGATCTTCCTGGTCTATCTGGTCGGTACGCTCTCCTCGGCCGCGGCCGGTCGGCTGGTCGGACGGCTGGGCCGGCGCGGCGCGCTCTATCTGGCCGTGGGAACGACGGCGGCGGGCCTGCTGCTCTCGCTGGCGGACACCCTGACCGCGGTGCTGCTCGGCCTGGTGCTGATCACAGCGGGCTTCTTCGCGGGCCACGCGGTCGCCTCGTCCGCGGTGAGCCACACGGCGAAGACGGGCCGCGCCCAGGCCTCGGCGCTCTACCAGTCGGCGTACTACCTCGGCAGCAGCGCCGGCGGAACACTGGGCGCGATCGCCTTCCACACGGCCGGCTGGCCCGCGACCGTACTCCTCGGCCTCGCAGCAGTACTCGGCGTCGTCTCCATCACCCTGTACGGCACCCACCACGCCCGCACAGAACGCCGCCGGACCGCCGCTTCGGCTGCTACCACCGCCGCCGCCCTGGCCGGCGCCGCCACCGCCGAAACCTCCCGCGGCTGAGGGAAATCTCCCGTCCCGTCCGTGCAACTCCGGGCGCTCCTCACCCGTCTACCACCCTGAGTACGCCACACGAGTGACGTGTACGAAGGGGGACGGGCGAGATGGGGCACATACGCCGTACCGGGGCCGTGGCGGCCGGGGTTGTTGCTTTGGTGGTGCCGTTGGGGGTGGGGCTGGGGGCCGGGTCCGCCCAGGCGGCTTCTTGTACGACCAGCAAAGGGCCGTATCAGAAGCAGGTCGAGAAGTTTCTCGGGCGGCCCGTGGACGGCAAGCAGTCCGCGGCGGACTGCAAGGCCATCCGTGCCTTCCAGTTGAAGCACGGCATCACGCCGACCATCGGTTACGCCGGGCCCGTCACCTGGGGCGTGATGGATCTGATGAACAAGCAGAAGGCCGCGGGCAAGACGCCGAACAAGGCCGGCAAGTGCCCGGTCAACAAGGGCCGGATCGCCTGTGTCGACCTCACGCGGCAGTTGAGCTGGATCCAGGACGGCAAGAAGCTGGTGTACGGGCCGGTGCCGGTGCGTACCGGGCGTAACGGCTACGAGACCAGGACCGGGCTGAAGAAGATCTACTGGCGGCACAAGAACCATGTCTCCTCGATCTACGACGTGCCCATGCCCTACAGCCAGTTCTTCGACGGCGGCCAGGCCTTCCACTCGGTCGGTGTCAGCGTGTGGAACCCGCCCGGTTCACACGGCTGCGTGAACATGACCAAGACCGCCGCCAGTAAGTACTGGTCTCTGCTGAAGAACGGTGACGACGTCTACGTCTACGGGCGTAAGCCGGGAACCTGAGCCGTTGTCAGTGGCCTGCGGTAGCTTCCGGGAGACTGGTTCCAAGGGGGCGACTGGGGTGACCTATGAGTGATCTGGTTTCGGCACAGGACCTTGATTCCCGGCTGGAGAAGCACCGCACGGAGCTGACCGGCTACTGCTACCGGATGCTGGGCTCGGCCTTCGAGGCCGAGGACGCCGTGCAGGACACGATGGTGCGCGCGTGGCGCGGCTTCGAGAAGTTCGAGGGCCGCTCCTCGCTCCGATCCTGGCTCTACCGCATCGCGACCAACGTCTGTCTGGACATGCTCAACGCGGGCAACCGCAGGGCGCGGCCCATGGATCTCACGGCCGCGACGCCCGTGGCCGAGGCGCAGCTCAGCGCCCGTCCGGAGATCACCTGGCTGGAGCCGGTGCCGGACGGGCGCGTGCTGCCGGCGGTGGCGGATCCGGCGGACACGGCGGTGTCGCGGGAGACGATCCGGCTGGCGTTCGTCGCCGCGCTCCAGCATCTTCCGCCCAAGCAGCGGGCCGTGCTGATCCTGCGCGAGGTGCTGGCCTGGAAGGCGAGCGAGGTCGCCGAGCTGCTGGACACCACCGTCGCCTCGGTCAACAGCGCGCTCCAGCGGGCCCGTGCGACGCTCGCCGAGGCGGAGCCCGCCGAGACCGATACGGCCGATCCGCTGGACGACGAGCAGAAGGCGCTGCTGGAGCGGTATGTCGCGGCCTTCGAGGGCTATGACATGCAGGCGCTTACGGCGCTGCTCCACGACGACGCCAAGTTCTCCATGCCGCCCTATGACCTGTGGCTCCAGGGCCATGAGGACATCGTGGGCTGGCTGCTCGGCGTGGGCTCGGTCTGCCGTGGTTCCCGGCTCGTCCCGACGGCGGCCAACGGCACTCCGGCGTTCGCCCACTACCACCCGGCCGAGGACGGCACCGGCCATACGCCCTGGGCTCTCCAGATCATCGAGATCGAGGACGGCCGAATCGCGGGCATCAACAACTTCCTGGACGCGGCCCGCTGGTTCCCGCTGTTCGGCCTGCCGCCGAAGCTGGAGGTCCCGGAGTCCGAGTCCCCGAAGCCCGAGGAGGCGTGACCTTTCATTCCTGCTCGCTGTCGCCGCTCGCCGGCTGCGGCTGGTCCGGGTACGGGTCAGGGCCCGGGCCCGGGCCCGGGCCCGGAAGGCCGCCCGCCGCC
>NZ_FMDK01000311.1 GCF_900091995.1 Streptomyces sp. MnatMP-M17 | reverse complement strand
CCGCTGCGGCGGATGGGGGTGGTCATGCGGCTTCCGACCCTTCCTGCGGCGGGGTGTGGACAGAGTCCGCGAACTCCTCGATCGGCTCGGCGTCCTGAAGGGCCGCCTCGTGGGCGGCGGCCTGGTCTTTGGGGTTGGTCGACAGCGCGTCCCGCAGTTCACGCGAGGGCATGTCCCACTGCATCGTGGCGACGCGGTCGCGGCGGTCGCGCACGATGCAGTGCCCGTGCCGGATGTCGCCGTGGGCGTCCTTGCCCACGCCGTGCAGGAGGGCCCGGGTGCTGTCGGACAGCGGCAGGCGCAGCAGTTCGGCCATGGCGTCCTGCTGGGACTTCGTGGACTGCTCGAACGCACACACGGTGGTGATCGCTTCCAGGACGCCGTCCAGGCCCATGAGGCTCTTGGGGTCCTGGGTGTCGATGGCCAGGGAGGTGTCCAGGGCGCGGCCGGTGCGGGCGATGTAGTCCACGAAGCGGCGGCCGTCGTCGGTCCCGGTGAGGACGTGCACCTCCGGGATCGCAACCACCTTGGGCAGATTGCGCAGGTCGGCGCGGGCGGAGGTGTTGAGTGCGTACGCGATCAGACCTCGCATGAGGGCCAGGGACACCCGCTCCGTCATGGTCATGTCGGCCGGGCGGGTGCCGGCCTGCGGCATCGTCAGGCCGGGCACCTGCACGAGCCACAGGCCCGGCTCCGGGCGCAGTGGGGACGCGCCGGCCTTGGGGGTGCCCAGCAGCGGCGCGCCGAGCTGGGTGCGGGAGAGCTCGGAGAGCGCGTCGCCGGCCTCGACGGCCAGGGGATCGCCGCTGGCCTGCAGGTACTCGATGACGCGCCAGGTTGCGGCGTCCTCGTGCTGGGCGATGGTGTTCGCGGCGCGCAGCAGGTGGGTTTCCACGCCGGCGTCCCGCATCCGCTCGGGCAGGACGATCAGCAGTTGGGAGACGACCTGCAGGGCCGCGTCGCCCTTGGGCAGCAGGCGGAACACGTCGGCGACGGCCGGGGTTTCGACGCCGCAGGTGACGTGGTGGGAGTCCAGGCCCAGGTACTCGCCGGCCTTCACCAGGCCGCCTTCGTCGCCCTTGAAGCCGAGCATCAGGGCGAAGGCGCCCTTCTGCGCCGCGATGAGGGTGGCGAGCATCATGCTGGTGGTCTTGCCGCGGCCCGACCGGCCGACGAAGGCGGTGGTGGTGGCGTCGCCCCTGGCCGAGCCGGCGGTGATGTCGATGCGGCACACGCCCGGGGTGGTGCCGGTCAGCAGTCCGGCGATCGGCCCGTCGTCGTCGCCGGCCTCCGAGCCGCCCCAGAACATGCTGGCCGCGAGCGCGTCGGTGGTGCGGATGTGCCCGAGGTCCGCGACGCGCAGCATGTCGCCGATCTGGGCCTCCAGCCACAGTTCGCGCTGCTCCTCGGAGGCGACGGTCACGTCGATGCTCAGGCCCGCGTAGTGGGCGACGACGGCGTCGCAGCGGGCGCGCAGGTCCTCCAGGGACTCGGTGGAGGAGACGATGATCCGCGGGTGGTCCTCCAGGAGGGTCATGCCGTCGCGGGACATCTGCCGGCGCAGGTCCTCCATGACCGCTTCGGTCTCCTCCGTCTCGGCGAAGGTCTCCCCCGCGCTGCCCTCGGCCGCGGACTTGCGCTGTTCCTTGGCGAGTTGGCGCTGCTTGTCGACGGCCTTGATCGCGGCGCCCTTGCGCCAGACCGTGAAGCGGATCGAGGCCTCCGGGCACACCAGCGGGTCGTCGTCGGTGACCGGGTGCTGGTAGCGGATCTCGCTCAGGCAGCGCAGCCACTCCTGCTCGCCCGGGGTGATCAGTTCCTCGGGGAAGGCCGGCATCGCCAGGATGCTCACCCAGGCGGCGGTCTGCCCGCGGGCGTCCATCAGCCGCAGGTGGTCGGCGTGCGGGATGGCCTTGGACTGCGTCAGGCGTACCAGGGCCGCGCCGGTGACGGTCGGCAGGTGGGGCGGGGCGGGCTGCGGGCGGAAGCTCTCGCGGGAGACGGCCCAGGCCAGCAGTTCGGCGGGCGCGATCCGCGCGCGCCACGGGGTGGCCTCCAGGCGGCGTTCCATCCGGCGGGCGAGCCCGTCGAGGTGGGCGAGCTCGGTCTCGTCCAGGCCGGTGTGGCCGACGCCGAGCGCGCCGGCGACGCTGTTCTTCACGGTGGCGTTGGTCGCCGAGTCCCGCTCGGCGATGCGTATGCCCAACAGCAGGTGCCGCTGGGGGAGTTCGAGGGCGTCCAGGCGGGCGGCCCACATGTCCGCGACCGCCTCGACGTCGCCGGCGGAGAAGATCTGCCGGGCTTCCTCGCGGTAGACCTCGCCGTCCAGGCGCGACCACACGATCTTCAGGTGGCAGTCGTAGCCGGGCAGCACCTTCGCGAGCGCGAGCGCGGCCGCGTCCTGCTCGATGTCCTGACGCTCCTCGGGCATGAGGTCGGTGTTGGCGCCGGAGAGGGTGAACCAGGCCTCGGCGGCGGTGTCGGTGACGACCAGGCCGTCGGCGATGGCCACGAGCTGCGGCTCGCGCATCATCCGCTCGGCGCCCAGGCCCAGCAGCCGGCCGAATCGGGAGACGGACTTCTTGGCCGCCTTGGTCGAGGTGCTCATCGGTCGGACTCCTTCGTGGTGCGGGCTGCGGGCAGGTGCCCGGAGCGGGAGGGGGAGGGGCCTGCGGCCCACGCGGCGGCCTCGGCCTCGGTGAGGCACGCGGCGCGGACCTGCCGGGCG
>NZ_FMDK01000555.1 GCF_900091995.1 Streptomyces sp. MnatMP-M17 | reverse complement strand
CCGCCCGCCGATACGGCGGTCACCGCACGGCCTCCCGCGACCGCGCGATCCACGGCCCTGCGCAGCAGATCCAGCTCGACCGGAAGCGCGGGCGGCGCCGAGGCCACCGGCACGACGGACGGCGCCGCTTCGGCCGATGCCGTCCCTGTCGCCGGACCCGCTGGGTCAGCCGGACCCGCTACCGGCGCCGGCACCGGTACCGGTACCGGTACGGCCGGTATGTGCGAGCGGTGGAGCCGCCGCAGTCCCAGATCCGCCCTTACGCATTCCCCGTCATGGCCCGTCCAGGACGCGGCGAGCACCTGCACACGGTCCGGCCGGTCCGGTACGACCCGGGCGATCAGCCGCAGCGCCAGGCCGGAGCGGCCCGCGAGCAGCCGGAGGTTCTCCGCGTACGGCAGTTCCGGCCGCTCGTCCGGCGCCGACAGCCGGAGCGTGGGACCGCCGGTCACGACAAAGCCCGCGCCGGTGCAGATACCGTCGAGGAAGAGCAGATCGCCGCCCGCCGCGCGGGCGTCGGCCGGCTCGGCCAACCAATGCAGCACCGCCGCCAGTTGCCCGACCGGTGGCCGCTCCCAGAGGGCGGCGAGCGGCGCTTCGTACCAGTCCGCACCGGTGGCCCGTACGGAACGGACCTGCCCGCCGCCGCCGATCCTGCCGTCCGGCGAGACGGTCGGCGACGTGAGGATCACTCCCCCGCCGTCGCCCAACTCCCGCAGCGGAAGCGCGCAACCGCCCGGCACCGGCGTACCCGACGCCTGAAGCGCGCGCTCCGGTCCGCCGGGAGCGACGTCCGAGACCGTCCGGAGCGCGCCGTCGGGCGCCAGGGCGTACACGGTGGCGCCCGCGTATCCGGAAGCGGTCACCACCGGCTCGGTGAACAGTCCGTACAGCCGGAGCGGTCCCTCCGGCCGGTAGCTCCTGCGCGCGGGGGAGAGGGCCTCGGCCGGCCGGCGCACCAGATCCAGCAGCTCGGCCAGCTCCGTGGAGAGCGCGGACAGCCGGAACGCCGGGTCGTCCGAGCGGGCCTCGGCCAGCAGCCGTGCGATCCTGACGGCGGTGGCGGCCGGCCGGTGCAGCCCGGCCA
>NZ_FMDK01000554.1 GCF_900091995.1 Streptomyces sp. MnatMP-M17 | reverse complement strand
GCGGGCTCCTCGGCAGGCTCTGCGGCAGGCGCCTGTTCGAGGATGGTGTGCACATTGGTGCCGCTGATACCGAACGAGGAGATGGCACCGCGCCGAGGACGGCCGGTGACCGGCCAGTCGGTCTCCTCGGTCAGCAGATCGATGGCTCCGGAGGACCAGTCGACATGCGAGGACGGCGTGTCGATATGGAGCGTCCTGGGCACGACGCCCTGCTGGAGCGCCATGACCATCTTGATCACGCTGGCGGCGCCCGAGGCCATCTGGGTGTGCCCGATGTTGGACTTGACCGAGCCGAGGAGCAGCGGCTGCCCGGGCTCCCTGTCCTGGCCGTAGGTGGTGAGCAGGGCCTGCGCCTCGATCGGGTCGCCCAGCGCGGTGCCAGTGCCATGGCCCTCGATGACATCGACCTCGGCCGGACGGAGTCCCGCGTTGGCGAGGGCCTGGCGGATCACCCGTTGCTGGGAAGGGCCGTTGGGCGCGGTGAGTCCGTTGGAGGCGCCGTCCTGGTTGACGGCGCTGCCGCGCACGACGGCCAGTACATGATGGCCGTTGCGCCGTGCGTCGGAGAGCCGCTCCAGCAGTACGAGACCGACGCCCTCGGCGAGTGTCATCCCGTCGGCGGCGTCCGCGTACGCCTTGCAGCGGCCGTCGGCCGCGAGCGCCCGCTGCCGGCTGAAGCCGACGAAGGAGAGAGGAGTGGACATGATGCTCACACCACCGGCGAGCGCGAGGGAGCTCTCGCCGTTGCGCAGCGACTGGCAGGCGAGATGCATCGCGACCAGCGAGGACGAGCAGGCGGTGTCGAGCGTGACGGCAGGGCCCTCGAAGCCGAAGAGATACGAGACCCGTCCGGAGAGCACGCTGGAGAGCGTGCCGGTGATCGCGTGGCCCTCGGAGCCCTCGGCCGAGTTGGGCACGGCGGAGGCGTAGTCCTGGTAGCTGGCGCCCACGAAGGTGCCCGTCATGCTGCCGCGCTGGCTCACCGGATCGATCCCGGCGTGCTCGAAGGTCTCCCAGGCCGTCTCCAGCAGCAGCCGCTGCTGCGGATCCATGGAGACCGCCTCGCGCGGCGAGATCCCGAAGAAGCCGGGATCGAAGTCGGCGACGTCGTGGAGGAATCCGCCCTGGAGGGAGTAGGTCCTGCCCTGCCGGTCGGGATCCGGATCGTAGAGCCCTTCGGCGTCCCAGCCTCGGTCGGCGGGAAAGCCGGAGATGGCGTCGCCGCCCTCCCTGACCAGCCGCCAGAGCTCCTCGGCGGAGCTGACTCCGCCGGGATAGCGGCAGCTCATACCGATGACGGCGATCGGATCGTCGTCGGTGGCGGACAGTGCGGCGGTCACCGGTCCTCCGGTCACCGTACGGGCGCCCGCCATCTCGTTCTTGAGGAAGCCGGCCAGCGCGGCGGGACTGGGATGATCGAAGACCATGGTCGTCGGAAGCGTCAGTCCGGTGACGGACGCGAGCCGGTTGCGCAGCCCGACCGCCGTGAGCGAGTCGAAACCGACATCGCGGAAGGCACGCTGGTCCGGCAGGGCGTCGGGTGACGAGAGGCCCAGGACGGCCATGGCCTCGGTACGGACCGTCTCCAGCAGCAGCCGCTCCTGCTCGGCCGGCGGGAGCGCGCGCAGCCGAGTCATGAACTCGCCCTCGGCGACGGTGCCGATGGACCGCTCGGCGGCCTCGGTGAGCCGCCGTACCTCGGGCACCTCGGCGAAGAGCGTGCTCGCGCGGCCGGAGGTGAAGACGGGGTAATAGGTCTCCCAGTCGATGTCGGCGACCGCGATGGCGGTCTCCTCGTCGTCCAGGGCGCGCTTGAGGCCGGTGAGCGCGAGCTGCGGCGCCATGAACTCCAGCCCGCTGCGCCGGATCGTTCCCGGGTCGACGCGGCCGAGTTGGAGGTCGTCGGCCCAGATGCCCCAGGAGAGGGAGAGGGCGGGCAGCCCTCGGGCCCTGCGGTGGGCGGCGAGCGCGGCGAGATACGCGTTGCCCGCCACATAGGCGGCGTGCGCGCCGCTGCCCCACATCCCGGCAGTGGACGAGTAGAGGATGAAGTCGTCCAGCTCGTCGTTGTCGAGGAGTTCGTCCAGCACCTGGGCGCCGGCCACCTTGGCATGCATGACGCGGGCGAAGGCGTCGAGACTCGTCTCGGCCAGCGTGTACAGCTCGATCAGCGCGGCGGTGTGGACGACGGTGTGTACGGTACGGCCTTCGGCCTTGAGGGCGGCCAGCAGCGCGGCGACGGCGTCGCGGTCGGTCACATCGCAGGCGGCGACGGTCGCCTCGGTGCCCGACTCCGCCAGTTCGGCGACGAGTTCGGCCGCGCCCGGAGCGTCCATGCCCCGACGGCTCATCAGCACCAGATGTCCGGCGCCCTGTGCGGCCAGCCAGCGCGCGAGATGCGGCGCGAGCGTGCCCGAAGCACCGGTGATGAGCGTGGTGCCGCGCGGAGTCCAGTCGCGGGCGGGCTCACGGTCGCCGGTCGCGGTGCGCACGATCCGGCGTGTGAACATGCCCGAGGAGCGGACGGCGAGCTGGTCCTCCTCGCCGAGCGCGCCGGCGAGGGCGGACACGAGCCGCCCGGCGGCCCGCTGGTCGAGAGCGGCGGGCAGATCGATGACACCGCCCCATCGCTGCGGATGCTCCAGGGCCGTGGTCCAGCCCACACCGGCGATCTGCGCCTGGACGGGCGAGACGAGCGCGTCGGAGCGGCCGGTGGAGACCGCGCCACGGGTGAGAAACCAGAGCGGCGCGTCGATCCCGGCGTCGCCCAGCGCCTGGACGAGCGAGACGGTCAGGGCCAGACCGAGTGCCAGGCCAGGATGGATTTCTGACGGTGTCTCAGCGGCGGCGAGCGTCGAGACGATCCCGGCGAAGCCGACGGGCTGACCGGAGTCGCCGGCCTCAGCGGTCGGGCTGATCTCAGCGGTCCGGCCGGTCGCGTCCTGTCCGGCGTACTCGGCCAGCAGCGCGGCGAGCGCCTCGCGGTCCAGAGACGACTCGTCCAGTACGAGCCGTCGTACCTCGGCGCCATGGCCGCTCAGGGCGCCGACGATCTCGCTGTCGTCCTGGGCCTCGGCGGAGACCACCAGCCAGACACCGGACAGCGGTGCCGGAGGGACCGTACCGACCGGTGTCCAGGACTCCCGGTAGCGCCAGGAGTCGACGGTGGAACGGTCCCGGCGGGACCTGCGCCAGGACGAGAGCGCGGGCAGCACCGCCGCCACCGAACCCTCGTCCGTGCCCAGGGCGGAGGTCAGCGCGGACAGGTCTTCCTCTTCCACCGCCGTCCAGAACTCCGCGTCCATGGGATCCGCCGCGACCGTCCGGTCCGGTACGGGCGGTACGGCCCAGAGCTGCTCGCGCTGGAAGGCATAGGTGGGCAGATCCACACGCCGGGCGCCGGTGTCCGCGAACAGGACGCTCCAGTCGGCCTCGACTCCGCGTACGTACAGCTCGGCGGCGGAGAGCAGGAACCGCGAGAGGCCGCCGTGGTCGCGGCGGAGCGTGCCGCCGGCGACGCCCGGTTCACCGGTCTCGTCGATCATGTCCTGTACCGGCATGGTCAGTACGGGATGCGAGCTGACCTCCACGAACTTACGGTGGCCCGCGCCCAGCAGATCACGGATCGCGTCGGCGAAGAGCACGCGCTGCCGCAGATTGCGGAACCAGTACTCCGCCCCCATCTCACCAGTG